>CAZAAM010000152.1:0-4771 GCA_964483055.1 uncultured Victivallales bacterium | reverse complement strand
TACGTCTATGCGGCGGCGATCGCGCTTGCGTACGTCTTTGCGCCGAATCTGCTCATCGAGATCTTCCATGCCGACAATGGGACGACGTCCTTGGCGGAGTTTCAGGAAGCGGCGAAGCTCGTCCGCATCATTCTGCTGATCCAGTGCGCGCAGAATTTCTTCGATTCTCTTCGCTTCATCGTGCTGGGCGGTCTGCGCGGGGCCGGCGATACGCGCGTGCCGCTTCTTTTGGGCGCGATTACGGCGCTTCTGATCATGCTCCCCTTTGCGTGGCTTTCCATCAACGTGCTGCGCCTTCCTGTCTATTGGTGCTGGGCTCTTTCCATTTCCCTCTATATTGCGACGGATGCTCTGTTGATGACATGGCGCCGCGCGACGGGCGCGTGGAAGAAGATTCGCGTCATTCCGATTCAGTCGCTCGACGACGAAGCGACGGCATGATTTTTTTCGATATCACGCTTGCATTTTCTCGCAGACGGGATATATTAAACGCATTGCATGGCTGCTTAGCTCAGTCGGTAGAGCGATGGAATCATAATCCACAGGTCGGCGGTTCGAGCCCGTCAGCAGCCATATTTCTTCCGCTTCCTTTGTCAGGATGCGGTTTTTTTATCGCTTGATTCCTGCAAGCGCCATGCGGCACGGTCGGTTTCCTGCTTTTCGAGGACCCTTTGCTCAGGACGGACGATTGGTCCAACATCTTACGACGACGACTTCCCATTTTCTCCATGAAGCGGAGTCAGCTTGCGGGTTAGCGTGAAGAGAACGACGTCGTCGTCCAGCGGAACGTCTTCAATGAACCGGAGCATGGCGTTTTCCATGGAGGAGATGAACTTCTTTGCGGACGCGCCTTGCGGAACCATGTTCAGCGTCCTGATCGTGCGTTCCTGTGAAAAGAAGAAGTTTTTCTTGTCCTTCGCCCAAATGACGGCGTCGGAACATAGCATGAAGACGTCTCCCGGATGCAATTCGATTTCATGGGATTCGAAGGTCGCGTCGGCGTTTCCGGAAAGAACAGGAGAAGTCGTTTGCTTCAAGGGTCGGAAGGATGCGTCGCCGCCGGCGCGATAGAGCGGGGGAAGATAGCCGGCGTTGCAGAAGATGAGTCGGAAGGTTTCCGGATCGAACTGTCCGCAGAATGCGGAGACGTACACGCCCTCCAGCCGTTCGCGCGTAAGAATCCGATTGATGTCGCGGAACAGCGTTGCCGGCGCCGCCGCCGTTTCCATCAGATCCTGTACGAGGGCGCGGAATTTCATCAGGAAGAGAGCCGCGCGCATGCCGTGGACGGAAATGTCAGTGACAAGGAAGGTCGGACGCCCATTGGCGGAAAGAAAGAAGCTGTAGCAGTCCGCGCCGGTCTCCTGGCCGGGAAGCAGCTTGGCGTCGCAGTCGATTTCGGAAATGCCGCGGAACAATGAGCCTGAACGCGGCAGAATGGACGCCTGAATGCTTTTTGCAAGCGAGTTTTCCTCCGCGGAACGTGCGTCCTTTTCCAAAAAAGCCGCCTTCAGCGCGGCGACCGTGGCGTTGATTCCATCGGAAAGCGCGGCGAATTCCGGCGTCGATTTTTCGGCGAGGACGACGTTGAGATCGCCCGCGATAATGCGTTCCAAGGATCGATTGATGCGGTAAATGACGCGGATGACCAGACGCTTGAGCGTCAGGGTCACGACGATGAAAAGAAAGACGAGCAGAATCAAATTCCCGGCGATGAGAAGAAACATGGAGTAGTTTCTCCACGCAAGCAGTTCATAGAAATCGACGAGCAGGAGAAGCTCGCATCCGTTCCATTGGCTTTCATAGGAACTGTAGAGGTGTCCTCCGAGGCGAATCAGATCAAGAATGCCGAGCTTTTCGCATCCGAGCTCCTTCAGGGTGTGGCCGATTTCGTCCGTGCGGGGACTGGCAAGGATGACTCCGTCGCGCAGCAGCAGGATGCGTCCTCCGTTTCCGATCTTGCGGTTTTTCAGAAGCGGAAGCAGAAAGTTTGCGATTTCCGTGCTTCTGCTTGCTTCCAAGCGCGTGCCGACAAGCACGACGCCGGACTCGTCCTTGCGCGCGACTCCGGCGTACTTGTACGGCTGTTCGTCGACGCCTCGCTTGCGAATGTCCTGAACTATCTCGAATTCCGGATCGCCGATGGCTGCGAGAAACGGGCGCGATTGCTCCGAGGACGTCATGTCGAAACCGATGAGCTTGTCTCGCGAGGCCGCAACGAGCGTGCCCGACGCATCCGCGATGCAGATTTCGTCCACTCCGATCAAAGGAAGCAGCTCCAGGAGATTCTTTTTCTCCAGCATGCCGCGGTCGCGCGCCAGGAGCGTTGCTACGATCTTCGCCTTGGAAAGCAGCGAAGCAGCGAGAATGTCGTTCACCCGCAGTCGTTCATTGTGCGCGTTGTTCAGCTCTTCCTCCAGCGTTTCCGCCGTTATGGACAACTGGCGGCGAATCGTGCGGAGGGTTTCCTCCGTTTCCAGGATGAAGATCAGGAGAATCGCGATCAGATACAGCGGGACGGCGAAGGCGATCAGGCGTTTTTGAAACAGTTTCCTCATGGCGGATACAATATCGCGCCAATTGAAAAAAATCAATTCCTTCCGGCGAAAAGCGCAAGAAAAAAACGTCTTTCATTCTCAGAGGAAAATTCGCGGCGCGCACGTTGCTTTTTCCGCCGTTCGGCTGTATATTGCCCTTCAACGAGAATCCCTTTTTCATGGAGCGACGCATGGAGTCCCCGATCGACAGAGCCCGTTGTCGCGGCATGTCCGCCGAAGAGCTGGAAGCTCTAATTCGTTATCATAACGACCGATATTGGAAGGAGTCCGCGCCGGAGATCAACGACGACGACTTCGATCTCCTGACCCGGCTCCTTGCCGAAAAGGATCCTGAAAATCTCCTTCTGGAGCAGGTGAACGAACCGGTCGTCGCCTCGACGGAGGAGATCATCCACCGCAAGCCCATGCTGTCCCTCGCCAAGGTTTATTCCCTTCCGGAGCTCTTGGAATGGATGCGCAAGACTGCGCGCTCTTCCGAAGAGATCTTTCTTGTTCAGCCGAAGTACGACGGCATTTCCGTTCTCTGGGAGAATCGCGTCCTTTCCACGCGCGGCGACGGCGTGCGCGGGAAGATCGTCACCGACAAGGTTCCCTTGATCGAGGTCGAGACGCCCGACGGCGTTCTTCCTCTTTCCGAATGCGGCGAAACGATCGTCGGCGAACTTCTGATTCGCACGGATGATTTTCGGACGCGCTATCCCTCCATTCGCAACGCCAACGGAAAGCCCTTCCGTAACTCCCGCAATGCGATCGGCGGCATCATGAGCCTGAAAGACATTTCCGCGATGCAGGCGCAGCATGCGAAGCTGACGCTCGTCGACTATCGCGCCTATTCCAAGCGATTCGACATCGCCCGTCTTGAGGCGGAATGGCAGACAATCCTCGACGAGACCGAGGCCCTGCCGTATCCGATGGACGGACTCGTCATCAAGCTGGCGGATGTCGCCTATGCCGAAAGTCTTGGAGCGACCGCTCATCATCCGCGCGGACAGATCGCATTCAAATTCAGCGGCATTCGACGCATGACCACTTTGCTTGGCGTCGTCTGGAGCTTCGGAAAGAACTGCCTGACGCCGGTCGCCGAACTCGCGCCCGTTGAAATCAATGGCACGACGATCCGGCATGCGACGCTTCACAACCTGCAGAACGTATTGGACCGCGATTTGCAAATCGGCGATTCCGTGGTCGTCGAGCGTGCGGGAGATGTCATCCCGTATATTGTCGAAAGCTCGCCGGGCGAAACGCGCATCCCATGCGTGATCGACGTCTGTCCGTCTTGCGGAGCCAAGCTCGTTCGCGATCTTCCGGAACTGCGCTGCACGAATCCGGACTGTTTTGAAACTCGTCTGCAGCTGCTTCTCGCCTCCGTGCGGAGCATCGGCATCGAACGCCTCGGAGAGCCGAGCCTTCGCAAGCTGATGAAGGAGCTCGGCGTGCGGAGACTGACCGACCTTTTCGCCCTGTCGCCGCTTGACATCTATCGCCTTGACGGCTTCAAAGGTCTTTCCGCCCAGAACCTTTATCGGGAAATTCAGTCGGCGCGGACGGTTCCCGCCTACCGCCTTCTCGCTTCGCTCAACATCAAGGGAATCGGACCGAACATCGCCAAGAGCATCCTAAGGAAGCATTCCTTTCAAGAGCTTCGGACTCTGTCGGCGGACCGTTTGGCCGAAATCGACGGCATCGGTCCGGAACGGGCGAACGCTCTTTCCGCCGAACTGAAAAGCAAGACCGCCGAATTGGACGAACTGCTTTCCTGCGTTACGCTGATCGACGGCGACGACCCGGATGGCCTTTCCGTCTGCTTTACAGGAAAAATGCCGGAGAAGCGTTCCTGGTACGAGGCGATCGCACGAAGCGCGGGCTGCCGACCGGTCGATTCCGTGACGGAGAGGCTTTCGCTTCTTGTCGCCGCAGACCCGAACGCCGCCTCCTCGAAGATCGTCGACGCTCGTCGTCTCGGCGTGCCGATTCAGTCGCTTGACCTATGGCTGGAATCTGTTCGCGGCTTCATTCCCAAGAAGGAGTCCGCGCCGGAGAAGGACGATGCGCAGATGACGTTCGACTTCTTTTAAGGGATTCCTTTCCCCCGTTTTACCCAGGACCGTTTCCAAAAGAGACGCAAAACGCTCAGGCGAATGCGTCCGCGCCGTCAAAGATTCTTCAGATTCGGAGGCTGTGCGTTCACACTGACGATTTTCCACGTCCGATCA
>CAZAAM010000151.1:0-4776 GCA_964483055.1 uncultured Victivallales bacterium | reverse complement strand
AGCGTGCGGAACGCAAGTAGCTCTTTTGGCGAAGCATGGATTCGCCGGAACGGGAAAGCCGATCCGGCGTCTTCCTTCGCCGGCAGCGAGGAGAATCTGCGCGCGGAGCTTTTGGAACTGGATCGCAAGTCGCTGAATCTGGAAATGGAACAGCGCTATGGAGAAGCTTTGGAGCTTTGGGAGGCGTTTCTTGAGCGTCCGGAGGCGTTGGAAAACCATGAAATTCGTCATCGCGTCGAGTCGAGCATCCAATACCTTGTCCTATGTATGGAACGGCAGAACTCCGGCGCGAACGACTGATCGCTTCTTTCTTTCCGAGCGGAAGAAGATTCGCCGGATTTATTTTGAAAAGGAAGGGAACTCTTCGTCCGGAACGGTTCCGAGCTCTTCCGCCGCCTTGCGGATTTCGTCCGGCACGCGCAAGGATCTTCCATGTTCGAAATCGAAATAAACGATCGTTTCGGTCGAGCTCGCCGCGAGCAATCCCGCGTCGTCGATGAGCGCATGCTCCAAGGCGATGCTTGCATTGCCGATCCTCTTCAGACGCGTATGCACGCGCACGCTCCCTGGAAAATGCAGCTGCCGCCGGAAGTCGACGTCCGTATGCGCAAGAATCGGTCCGAGCCGAATTCCCGGAAAAACGCGCAGCCCGATCGAATCCATGAACGCGATGCGCGCCGCCTGAAAGAAGCGGGAGACGGCGACATTGTTGACGTGTCCGAACAGATCGAGGTCGCTCCAGTCGATTCGATCGTGAAAAAGCGGAGTTCGCATGAGGATTGTTTCTCCTTGTTTTTTCAAGCCGAGCTGTTCCGCGGGCGCGTCAGAGAATGGAGTCGCCCGCCGCTTCCAGAGTTCCGTCGAGAATCCCGGCGCGAATGCGCTGCATCAGCTTCATGAAATAGTGAATGTTGTGAATCGTAAGAAGGCGGACGCCGAGAATTTCGTTGACATGCAGAAGATGGCGGACGTAGGCGCGCGTGAAATTGCGGCAGCAGTAGCAGTCGCACGCGTCGTCGACCGGAGAAAAATCTTCGGCGTAGCGCCCTGCCTTGACTGGGATCATGCCGCCGCCGCGCTGGAATGCGGATCCGTGGCGCGCAAGACGCGTCGGCATGACGCAGTCGAACATGTCGATTCCGTACTTGACCCCTTCCAGAATCTGCTTAGGCACGCCGACCCCCATCAGATAACGCGGCTTGTCCTTCGGAAGAAGCGGCGCGGTCCATTCCATGACTTGGAACATTTCTTCCTGCGATTCGCCGACGGACACGCCGCCGATGGCATAGCCGTCGAAGTCCAGATTAGAAAGGAAGGTCGCCGCGTCTTCGCGCAGATCCCGGTAGACGGATCCCTGCACGATGCCGAACATCTGCTGTCCCTCTTCGAGCGGCTGTTCACGCGAAACCGTCTCCCAGCGCTTGGTGAGTTCCAGGGACCGCGCCGCGTCGTCCTTGGAACACGGATACGGCGTGCATTCGTCGAACGCCATGACGACGTCCGAACCAAGCAGTCGCTGAATGCGAATGGATTCCTTCGGTCCGAGAAAGAAGCGCGATCCGTCGATGTGCGAGGAGAACTCCACGCCGTCAGGCTTGAGCTTGCGGAGCGAAGCCAGACTGAACACTTGAAATCCGCCGCTGTCCGTCAGAATAGGATGATTCCAGCCTTCGAAGACATGCAGACCGCCCGCCTTTCGAATCAATTCCGGCCCCGGCTTCAGAAGAAGATGATACGTGTTGCCCAAAATGATCTGGACTTCTTCCTCTTCCAATTCGCGCGGACTCATGGCCTTGACCGTGGCGCGCGTCCCGACGGGCATGAAGACCGGCGTTTGAACCGTTCCATGAGGCGTATGCAGTTCGCCCAGCCGCGCATGCGACAAGGCGGACTCCTGCTTTAGAAGAAAATTCCCGCTCATTCCGGCTTCACGAACATGGCGTTTTGAATGGCCTGCAAAGCGGTTTCGTCCACGCCGACCGCGCGCGCGATTTCAAATCCGAACAGGAACGCCGCACCCGGACCCTTTGCGGTTACGAGATTTCCGTCGCGTTCGCTCATTTTCCCGTTGAACTGAAGGCCGGGCTTTTCGCAAAGCGGTTCGCAGCCGGGATATCCCGTGACGCGGCGTCCGCGCGTGACGCCGGCGGCGTGAAGCACGATCGGCGCGGCGCAGATCGCGGCGACGATCTTTTCTTCTTCATCGGCCTTGCGGAGCTCTTCCTTGAGGCGTTCGCTGGCCATAAGATTGGTCGCGCCAGGCATGCCGCCGGGAAGAACGATCGCGCCCGCGCTTTCCCAAGGGGCGTCCTCAAGCGTGCACTGGGTCGCGACTTTGAATCCGTGGGCTCCCGTGGCGGGACCGGGCTTCAAACCGGCGAAGACGACTGCGATTCCGGCTCGGGACAGAACGTCCGAGGAGCCGATCGCTTCCGTCTCCTCGAATCCATCGGCAAGGACGACGATTGCAAGTTTTTTCTTCATCATGATCTTTGATCCTTGATTCTTTGCGGCATGAAATCCCGATTTGGATTTTCTTCGATCCATGTTCGTGCGGCGTCCATGGCCGCCCGCAATGGGATTTCGGAGTTCGATTTCGATTCATTTCGGGCATAAGGTAGCACGCGCATCCGTTCTTTGCAAGCGCATGAAATTCACAAGATCGAATATTTCGAAGCCATGAAGGAAGGGGCTGGAAGCCGGAAAGGTTTTGCGCGTTCTTGCATTGAAAAAGGAGAGCGGCGCATGTATAGTATGAATCGCCTTTCCTCGCATCATGCGCGGAAAGGCGGCATTTCAATCACAACGGGAGCGGTTGTTCCGATGGATGCGAAATCAAAAAAGACATTTCGTTGCGACATAGCGAGCGACGAATGCAAAGGGTGTTCGCGGTGTGTCGAGGCCTGTCCGAAAGGCGTTCTCGAACTCGGCGACAAATTGAACATGATGGGCTTTCCCGCCGCAGTGGCGAAGGATGGCTGCATCGGGTGCGGCGCGTGCTTTTACTCCTGTCCGGAGCCCGGTGCGATCACGATCGTGGAAATCACGTCGGACGACGACGGGAAGGAGGCCTGATTCATGCCGAAGACTTCGACGATTCTTTTGAAGGGCAACGAGGCCGTCGTCTACGGCGCGCTGCTCGCAGGATGCGAATGCTATTTCGGCTATCCCATCACGCCTGCCAGCGAAATCGCCCACGCATCCGCGCGCTTGTTTCCCCAGCTCGGTCGCGTCTTCATTCAGGCCGAATGCGAAATCGCCTCCGTCAACATGCTCATGGGAGCCAGTGCGGCCGGACACCGTTGCATGACGGCGTCCTCCGGACTTGGCATCAGCCTGAAACAGGAAGGAATCTCCTACATCGCGACGGCGGAGCTTCCGGCGGTCGTCGTCGACGTGATGCGCGGCGGCCCAGGACTTGGCAACATCGCGCCGGAGCAGTCCGACTACAATCAGGTCGTCAAGGGCGGCGGACATGGCGGATACAAGGTGATCGTCCTTGCGCCTGGCTCCGTGCAGGAGATGTGCGACTTCGCCATGCTGGCGTTCGATCTTGCGGACGAGTACCGCACGCCGGTCTATGTCCTGACCGACGGCATGATCGGGCAGATGATGGAAAAGCTGACGTTGCCTGAGCCGCGCGGAAAAAGACCGCCGCAACCCTGGTCGCTCGATCCCTCCGTGAGCCGAAACAACTTCATCAGCTCCATTTACATGGATCCTGCCGATCTTGAAGAGACGAATCTGCGTCTCAACCGGAAATATCGCAGGATTCAGGAAAAGGAGCAGCGGTGCGAGGAATATCGCATGGACGGCGCGGAAACATGCTTCGTCGCCTATGGAATCAGCTCCCGCATGACGAGAACCGCCGTCGATGTCCTGCGCGCCAAGGGCGTTCCGGCCGGCATGATTCGACCGCAGACGCTTTTCCCGTTCCCCGCGAACGCCCTGAACAAGGCCGTCGAACAGGGCGTCAAGCGCTTCATCTCCGTCGAAATGAGCAATGGACAGATGATCGACGACGTCAAGCTTTCCATCTCCTGCTCGCGCCCGGTCAGCCTGATCAACCGCATGGGCGGCAACGTCCCAAGCGTAGAAGAGATCGTCGACCGTGCGGAACGAATTCTCGAAGGAGTCGAACATGTCTGAGAAAATCAAGCTTACGCGCCCTGCCGGCTTTTTTGAAACGTTCGAACGCCGCCCCGGCTCCATCAAGAAGAACATGCACTACTGTCCTGGATGCGGACACGGAATTCTTCATAAGCTGATCGCGGAAGCCATCGCCGACTTCGGCATCCAGCAGCGGACCGTGCTCGTCGCTCCGGTCGGATGCGCCGTCTTCGCCTATTACTACTTCGACTGCCGTTCCATTCAGGTCGCGCACGGACGCGCTCCGGCGGATGCTACAGCGCTTTCCCGCGCCAATCCGGAGAACGTCGTCATCAGCTATCAGGGCGATGGCGATTTGGCCAGCATCGGCTTCAATCACATTCTGCAGGCGGCGAATCGCGGCGAGAACATGACCGTGTTCTTCGTGAACAACGCGATTTACGGCATGACCGGCGGACAGATGGCTCCGACGACCCTGATCGGACAGGTTACGCAGACCAGTCCATGGGGCCGCAAGGCTGAAGAAAGCGGATACCCGATCCGCGTCTCGGAAATCATTTCCCGCTTCGATGCTCCGATCTACGTGGAACGGTGCGCCCTTTCCAACGTGCGAAACATCATGAAAGCGCGTCAGGCCGTGCGCAAGGCGCTTCGCAATACCATGGA
>CAZAAM010000150.1:0-4811 GCA_964483055.1 uncultured Victivallales bacterium | reverse complement strand
GACCGGTTCGCCAAGTTCCTTGCGCACCTTCGTCGCTTCCGGATCATCCGAAACATAGCGCCAGATCGTCAGTCCGGCGATGCCCGCCAGAAACGTCAGCGCTATGGCGATCGCCGCTTTTTTAATCTTGTAAATGCGTTCTCTCATGACCGTTCTTCCCGATTTTTTTGAATTCAGTTGCTGTCCGTTCCTGAATCAATCCGTCAGAAGCGGTTCGTCGCCGCGCACGACGAAAGATGTGATGGAATGCGGGGCGAGGGAGACGTCGAGCTTCCTGTCCTTCACTGGAACGGGATCGAGTTCCGCCCAGTTTTCACCGGCGTTCCACGGCCCGCTGGTGCGGACGACTTCCGCCTGCGCGCCGGGATTCCGGAACGCGGAAAGATCGAAAGAGACGCGTTTCTCCTTTTTTTCCGCGTTGAGAGCGACGATGACGATCTTGTTCTGTTCCGGATTGATCGCGGCGAGCGAGAAGTCTCCGGATCCGACGATGCGGTCGCCGGGGCGGATGAAGCGCGTGAACTGTCCGAATGCGTAATAGCGCTTGCCAAGGATCAGCTTCTTATTGAAATGGTCGGCGACGGAGGTCCCCCAGTATTTATGGCGCAGTTCCATTTGACCGCGCCCGCGCTCTCGCGCATCGAAATCGGAGAAATGGCGGTCGAGGACGAGCCAAATGACCCATGCGGATGGACGCAGTCCGTTGATGTCGTCGACAATGCGTTGCGCCAGCCAGAGGCAGGGACCCATTTCGCCGGAATCCTGACCAAGAGAGCCGGCTCCGTCGACTTCGCTCATCCAAAGATTTGTCTTGCGTTCGGACGCTTTTTTCCGGACGTCGAGACGCGCGGCTCTGTCATAGCCGGAATAGGTATGGACGCTGAGACGATCGATTGCCGCCCAAGACTCCGGCGTCAGCTCGTCCCAGGTGCGGAGAAAGTTTTTATAGGAATAATCGTCGGCGGCGGCGAGGACGATATCGCGGACGCCATGCCGCTTCAGCGCTTTGTCGAGAGCGGGAATCACGGCGTTCAGCGTCGCCATGGAGAAGTGGCATCCTTCCTGCTTCGGACTGAGCGCAGGCCAATCTCCGCCGGATTCGTTTACCGGTTCGATGCTGTTGAACCGGATGCCCCATTGATAGCGGAAATGCGCCGTCACCGCCGCGAGGAACTCTGCGAACGCGTCGGCGTATGCCGGATCGAGATTGGACGGCTCTTCTTCCGTGCCGCCGCTCGTGCATCCGGAAAGAGTCATGAAGTACGGGGGCGAGTTGGAGAAGGCTTCGACGAAGACGCCGGGATTTTCCTTGAGGATGGTTTTCAGAACGTTGACCTGATTCGCGTCCTGGCTCCAGTCGTACCGGAAGCGGACGAGCCCTTTTTCATCGCGCAGGAATTCTCCCTTTTCGTCCTTAAGCGGCTGAGCGAATCCAGGCATGTTGGAATCCGAACGCTTGATGTGGTCATGGGAAGGATCGTCGCCGCCGCCGATGTTGTAGCGGACGATGTTCAGCATCAGTCCGTCCTTTCTGGAAAAGAACGCCTTCGCGGCGGCGTCCGTCAGTTTCTGGTCGTATCCGATGCGGTTGCCCCACCAGCACAGGGACGTGCCCCATCCTTCGAAGACGCCGCCGTTGAAGGGCGAGGATGCGTTCGGATCGATGCGGACGACCGTCGCATCCGCGGCGGCGAGCGGGAAAAGAAGAACTCCGGAAAGGAACGAAAGCATAATGTGAAAAAATCGGTTTTTCATCATCTGGACTCTTTGCCTCCTTGTCGCATTGCGGAAAATTTTTCGTCTGATTCTTTCGCGGTGCGGGTCTGATTCCCTATTCTATAAAGAATATACAGCATCGAAAGCCGAAATATTACAGCATAATCAAAAATTTTTTAATTTTTTTTATCCATGCGCCGCCGTTCCGCTTGCGGATGGCATTCAGACGGGGCGTTTTCTTAAAATTCGGCGCGGAACTCGCCGTTGCGTTTCACGTCCCTCGCCAAGCATGGCGGCCGCAATTTCGCAAGGAGCTGTTTTCGCATGCAGTCTTTCATGCTTGACGATGCAGCGCGCAATGCGGATTTTTCGTCTTGCCGCAGCGTCTTTTTCCGAAGACGAGGTTTGCCTCGTCCTCGATCGCCGAAGGCGCAATCGCCGTGTTTTCTGCGCAGAATGCGCCTCGGCGATAAGGAAAAAAGGACGGAAGAGAATAATCTCATTCCGTCCTCGGAGTTCAAGCGAATCTCCGGCCGAGGCTGGAAGCCTTCGGACGGAGGTCCGGATAAGAATCAATCGAAAGCGTGCCCGGCGGAACCGAGGACTTCGACGCACTTGTGGATGTAGAGCTTCTTAAGCTCTTCGCGCGCCGGTCCGAGGTACTTGCGCGGGTCGAACTCAGCCGGCTTTTCGAAAAGAACCTTACGGACGGCGGCGGTCATGGCAAGACGACCGTCGGAGTCGATGTTGATCTTGCAGACAGCGGACTTGGAAGCTTCGCGGAGCTGATCTTCGCCGATGCCGATCGCATCCTTGAGGGCGCCGCCGTACTGATTGATCATCTTGACGTATTCCTGCGGAACGCTGGAGGAACCGTGGAGAACGATCGGGAAGCCCGGAATGCGCTTTTCAATCTCCTGCAGGATGTCAAGGCGAATCTTCGGATTCGTGCCCGGCTTGAACTTGTAGGCGCCGTGGCTGGTGCCGATGGAAATTGCAAGCGAGCCGACTCCCGTGCCCTCCAGGAAGGCCTGGACTTCTTCCGGACGAGTGTAGGTGTGCTCTTCCGCGACGACGTCCTCTTCGACGCCGGCGAGGACGCCGAGTTCGCCTTCGACAGTGACGTCGAACTGATGCGCGAATTCAACGACCTTCTTGGTTTCAGCGACGTTTTCGGCGAACGGCTTGGAGCTGCCGTCGATCATGACGGAGGAGAAGCCGGACTCGATGCAGCTCTTGCAAAGCTCGAAGCTGCTGCCGTGGTCGAGATGCAATGCGATCGGAATGACTTTTCCGCCGCCGATTTCGCGAGCGTATTCAACCGCGCCCTGCGCGAGATAGCGCAGAAGGGTCTGGTTCGCGTAGTCGCGGGCGCCCTTGGACACCTGAAGGATCACCGGGGATTCCACTTCGGAGCAGGCGGCGATAATCGACTGGAGCTGTTCCATGTTGTTGAAATTGAACGCTGGAACAGCGTAGTGGCCGGCCATCGCCTTGCGGAACATTTCACGCGTGTTGACAAGGCCGAGATCTTTGTAGTTGACCATTGACATGTCCTTTCAATATGTTGGAATGAACGGTTGCTGTCGCATTTCCATACGAATCAATATAGCGCTTCCTTCGGAAAAAACAACCGTCCGGATGCGTTTTTTCCAGAAGGACTGCAGACGGGAAGGCGCATCACAGCTTGCTCTTTCCCCAGGAGAAAAGACCGTTCGGCGACTCGTCCGGCGGAAGTCCCATCGCCAGACGCGCCGTGCGGAAATGCATTTTCGCGACCTTGCCCAGCAGTTCCTCGCCGCCCGCGAGAAAGAGCTTTTTCGCGGTTTCCATCACATTCGATCCTGCGCCCTTTGGCAGAGTCGTTCCGACAGACTCCTCGAGAGCGGAAAGTTTGCGAACAAATTCCGCTCGCGCGAGAATCGATGCCGCGGCGACTGCGATGTCTCGTTCGCCCTTCGTAAACTGCTCCAGATGGACGTTTCGCCCATTCTTCATGAGCGCATCGAGCACCAGACGCTTGTTCGCGAACTGATCCGAAATCGCACGACGGCATTCCGGGGCTTTTTCCAACATGTTTTCCAAAGCGCGCGCATGTCCCCAGGCCAAAAGGCGATTCAAATTCCCAATGGAGCGGTAAAGTCGGTTGTACGCTTCCGGCCCGATTACGACGACGCCGAATTTGCCATGGACGACGTCTGCGATCTTCGGCGCAAGCTCCCGGATTTTCGCATCGCTTTTAATGAGCTTGGAATCCTTCGCTCCAAGTCGTTCCAGATCTTCGGCGACGGATTCGCTTTCCACATAGACGCATGCGACTGCGAGCGGTCCGAAGAAATCGCCCTTGCCGCTTTCATCGATTCCCGCATGGGGACCGTCGAATGCAAGGCGATCTGGCGCGGATGACGCGGGCAGGGACGCTCCGACGATCTTCGGCTCCAATGTGAATTCGACGAATTCCTGCGCGGACGCTCCCTGAACGACCAGCTTGCCGGATTCATAGGCGGCGACGGAGATTTTCGGCCTGGAGGCCTTGTAGCGGCAGTGCGGCGCGCCGGAAAGCTCCCAGCCCGTGTTTTCGAGCTCTTTTCGAAGCGCATGCATTTGCGCGTCGGAGAGTTGGAATACGTAGCAGGTTTTCATAAAAGATCGATCTCTTGAGGAAGGATTCGAAATAAAGACGGAAAAAATCATGTTTTTTTCACGAATTCGAGAAATATTATAGCTTGACAGCTGCATTGAATCAAGCTAATGTATGGAAAAAAGCGAAACTTTCCAAATGAAAGGCAATCATCCATGAGACGATCGACGACTTTTTCCATTGCGGCTCTGGTCGCATGTTCCGCGTTTCTTCTTTCGGACGCATTCGCCGCTGATCAAAATGCTGCTGGAAAGGAGACCCAGTCCGCGTCGACTCGTTCCGACGCGAAGAAGGATCGTTCGCGCAAGCCGCGCCGGGTTTTCAACGTCCGCGTGGATTATGAGACGAGCTTGCAACGGCGCAAGGACATCGTAACTGCGATCGCTTCCGCGCTTTCCGACGGAAAGCTCCTGACCGCCCCTGCCGTGCGCGCGTAGTGGAAGAGCTCCGGCAC
>CAZAAM010000149.1:0-4840 GCA_964483055.1 uncultured Victivallales bacterium | reverse complement strand
CGAAATTGACCGGGCCCTGAAACGTTTTTTTGGGATTCCTGCGCGGTTTGCGTGGAAGAAACCGCGGCTTTTCGCTGTATTAGTCTTTATAGAAAGCATAGAAAGGGTGCGAAAATGGAAGGGATGAGAAAAATCGTTTCGTACGCTCTTCTGCTCTGCGGTTGCGCATCGTCCGCTCTTGCAGAGGAAGATGCTGCTCGTCATAAACTTACGCTTGTCGGAATCGCAACCGTGAAGGAAGCGGAAGACCACATGAACCGACGCTACGCCGGACAGGTCGTCTCGCCGTCCGTCATTCAGATCGTCCCCCGCGTGTCAGGAGAGCTTCTGGAAATCGGATTCCGCGACGGCGACCATGTGAAGGAAGGCCAAATGCTGTATCGGATCGAACCGGTGCAGTACGAAGCGGCGGTGAAAAGCGCGGAAGCCAAGATCGCAGAAAGCAAGGCCAAGCTGGAATACGCGCAGCAGAACTACGACCGCATCAACCTCTTGTACGGAAAGAACGCAAGCAGTCGCGACTCGATGGAAAGCGCCTGGAGCGAACTCAACGCATGCAAGGCGACTCTTCTTTCCGCAGAAGCGGATCTCATGACCGCCAAGGACAATTTGAAAAACTGCACGATCGTCGCCGCCATTTCCGGCGTCGTCGGCGTCACGAACTTTTCCGTCGGCAACTATCTGACGCCTTCCTCCGGGACGTTGCTGACACTCATCAGCGTTGATCCGCTTCGCGTTCGCTTTCCTGTCAGCGTCGGCGATCTCATGACCATCTTCGACACGCGCAAGGACATCATGGAGAATGCGTTGATTCGGGTTCGGCTGGCCAACGGGAAAATGTATCCGCTCGACGGATCGATCGAACTGCTGAACAACGAAGCAAACTCCAAGACGGACGCGCTGATGGTCTATGCCCGCTTCCAAAATCCGAACGGCGAACTCGTCGTCGGAAGCTCCGTCACCGTCTATCTTTCCAAAAAAAGCGGAAAGAAGTTTCCGGCGATTCTTCCTTCGGCGATCATGCACGACGACAAGGGTCCTTACGTCTATGTGCTCGATCCGGACGACATCGTCCTTCGCACGGACGTTTCGCTCGGCTCAACGACGACCGAACTGCAATTGATCGAATCCGGACTGAACGTCGGCGATCGCGTGATCGTTTCCGGAATGCACAAGACCATGCCCGGGGCGAAAGTGCGCGTCGTGGACGTCGATGGAACAAAGAAGCCGGGGAAATAAGTCATGTTTTCGAAGTTCTTCATCGAACGGCCAAGATTCGCGATCGTCATCAGCGTCATCATGGTCCTGGCGGGACTTCTCTCCCTGTCCAAGCTCCCGGTCGCGGAATATCCTGAAATCGCGCCGCCCTCCCTGCGCATCTCGGCGACCTACACCGGCGCAAGCGCCTCCGTCATCGCCGAAACGGTCGCCATGCCGATCGAAGACCAGATCAACGGCGTGGACGATCTTCTCTACTTCTCATCCACAAGCGACAACTCCGGCAACTATTCCTGCGTGGCGACCTTCAAGTCCGGGACGAATTCCGACATCGCGATGGTCAATCTGCAGAACGCCGTCAAACGAGCGGAATCAAAACTTCCTGAAGAGGTTACGAAGCGCGGAATCGAAATCTCAAAGCGAGGCGACGACATCCTCGCGACTTTTTCCTTCATGACCGACGGCTCGACTCTCGACATCATGGGGCTTGGCAACTTCGTCCAGTCCAACCTGCAGGACGCGCTCTCCCGCATCGACGGCGTCTCCAACGTGGAAATCACTTCCGGGCGCGAGTACGCCATGCGCATTTGGCTGAATCCGCTCCGCATGGCCGCGCTCAACATCTCCACGCAGGACATCTCCGACGCGGTCAACCAGCAGAACATTCAGGCGGCCGCGGGATCGGTAGGCGCGGAAAGCAGCAACAGGTTCATGTCCTACAAGCTGAACGTTCAAGGACGTCTGAAGACCAAGGAGGAATTCGAAAACATCGTCATCCGCGCCGACTCCGACGGAAGCATCGTGCGCATGTGCGACATCGCCAAGGTTGAAATCGGCGCCGACTCCTATGCAGGTTCCGGACGTTTCAACGGCGAGGAGACGGTCTCCATCTCCGTCTACCGCGACCCGGAAGCGAATTCGCTCGCCACGGTCAAGCTCGTCAAGGCGGAACTTGAAAACTGGGCGCGCAACTACTTTCCTCCCGGCGTCTCCTATCAGGTCGGATACGACCCCTCGGAATTCATCAACGCCACGTTGGACGAAATCATTCTGACGATGGTCAGCGCTCTGCTGCTCGTCGTGCTCATCACATATCTTTTTCTGCAGGACTGGCGCGCCACGCTGATTCCGTCCATCGCCATCCCGGTCGCTCTGCTCGGAACGTTCCCGTTCATGTACGCGCTCGGATACAGCATCAATATTCTGACGATGTTCGGGCTCATCCTCGTCATCGGATCGCTCTGCGATGACGCGATCGTCGTCGTGGAAAACTCGCAGGCTCTCATGGAGCGCGAACGTCTTTCTCCCAAGGAGGCGGCTCTTAAGAGCATGACCCAGATCACCGGCGCCGTCATCGCCACTACGCTTGTCACCATCGCTTGCTACGTTCCGCTCGCCTTCTACGGCGGCATGGTCGGCGAAATCTACGTCCAGTTCGCCGTCACCATGTGCATTTCGCTCAGCCTTTCCACGGTCATCGCCCTGACGCTGAGTCCGGTCATGTGCGCCTATCTGCTCAAAAAGCCCGATGGCCGCACCCCATTCGTCTTTCGTCCGTTCAACGCATTCTTGAATTTCATGCGCACGATCTATCTTTTCTTCGTCCGCATCTTCGTGAAGCAGGGCGTCCTGACGCTGCTGATCTTCGTCGGCGTCGGATGGGCCATTTGGCATTTCTATGAAAAGACCCCCAGCTCCTTTCTTCCGCCGGAAGACAAGGGCTCCATTCGATGCAACATCGAATTGCCCATGGGCGCCAGCCAGTACCGCACCGACGAAGTCCTGAATGAATTCTACAATTGCATCAAGGACATCCCCGGCATCCGCTCCGTCCTGACGATCTCCGGGCGCAGCACCCTCAGCGGGCGCGGCGAAAACTGCGGCATGGCGATCATCCGCCTGGAAAACTGGAGCGAACGGACGACTCCGGAGCTGCAGATCGATTCCATCATCCAGCAGATTCAAGATCGCACCGAGCATATCACGGATGCCGACATCGTCGTCTTCACGCCGCCCGCCATCATGGGGCTTGGTTCCACCAACGGCACCACGTTCGCTCTTTGCAGCATCAGCGGCGCCGAGCCGCAGGAGCTCGCCGACACGGTCAATCAGTTTCGCGCCGGTCTGGAATCGCACCCGGATCAGGTCCGATATGCAATGACCGCCTACAAGGCCAACACTCCCCAGCTCTACTTCAATCTCGATCGCGAAAAGACGGAAACGCTCGGCGTCAGCGTCGACAGCGTCTTCAACGTTCTCCAATGCAATCTGGCGTCGCTTTACATCAACGACTTCACGCTCTACGGACGCAACCACGACGTCACCATGCAATCCACCGCCGACTTCAGGTCCACGCTTGACGACGTCCGCACCATCCAAGTTCCCAACGCGGACGGCGACATGGTCCCCCTTGCCGCGCTCGGACAATTGGAATTCATCGTCGGACCGCGCCAGGTCACTCGATTCAACAAGATGACCAGCGCCCATGTCAATGCGCAGGCGCAGTCGGGATTCACCACGCATGAAATGATGAATCTCATTGAAAGCCAGCCTCTTTCAAAGGATTACAAGATCGAATGGACCGGCATGAGCTATCAGGAGAAGCAGAATCAAGGACAAATCGTCTTCCTTATGGCCGTGGCGCTCCTGTTCGCCTATCTCTTCCTTGTCGCGCAGTATGAAAGCTGGAGCATTCCGATTCCCGTCATGCTCGCCGTGTCCTTCGCCGTGCTCGGCGCTCTGATCGGGCTTCAAATCTGGCATGAATCCATGAGCATCTACGCCCAGCTCGGTCTGGTAATGCTCATCGGCCTCGCGGCCAAGAACGCCATCCTCATGGTCGAATTCTCCAAGCAGGAGCGCGAACAGGGCAAATCCGTTTTCGAGGCCGCCCTCAACGGCGCGAACTTGCGCTATCGCGCCGTCCTGATGACCGCGTGGAGCTTTCTTTTCGGCGTGTTCCCGCTTGTCATCGCCACGGGAGCCGGAGCCGGAAGCCGGCGGGCGATCGGCATCACGACCTTCTCCGGAATGGCTCTTGCGACCGTGATTGGAATCGTCTTCACGCCGGCCCTCTACGCCGTCGTCCAGCGTCTCCGCGAATTCATCAAGCATCGCATTCTTCGCATGCCCAAGCCGGCGTACATGCTCGCTCCGGTCAATGTCGCCGCGACCGCGGCGACGGAAGCGGCGCCTCAGTCCTCTGAAAAGGCATAGTTCGCCGAACGGGGACCGATCAGCGTGCCGGAAGAAAAACGAACGCCGCCGTCGGGCGAGGCGGCGTCCCGCGCCCTGTTCGCGACGAACTCCGTCTCCGCGACGGCGCGAAGAAGAATTCCTTGAAAACGCTTGACAAATGCGGAGATGCGCTGTATATTTTTCAACGAAATGAAGCCTTCCGGCTTTCGATGGCGCCGGAGACGCGGACGAATCGAAACGATCAAGAACGATGATGGCGGACATAAGCGAAACGATGGAACGATTCCGAAGTTGCGACGCTGACGCTGACGCGGCGGCATGCCGCCGTTTCGCTCGCTCCTTGTCCGCTCTTCGTTTCGCCAGAGCCGACGCGTCGTTCCCGCGCAATGCGTCTGATTCCGCGCTAAGCAAGCAAGCAAGCAAG
>CAZAAM010000148.1:0-4882 GCA_964483055.1 uncultured Victivallales bacterium | reverse complement strand
CCTTGGAGCAGGAGTGCATGGCGTTCGGATTGCTCTGCATGCTGGTTCCGGGGGCGACGCCGAAGAAGCCGGCTTCCGGATTGATCGCATAGAGGCGGCCGTCTTCGCCGAACTTCATCCAGGAAATGTCGTCGCCAACGGTTTCGACCTTCCAGCCGGGAATGGTCGGAATGAGCATGGCGAGATTGGTCTTGCCGCAGGCGCTCGGGAAGGCGCCGGTGATGTACTTGACCTTGCCGTCGGCTTCGCGAGTGAGCTTGAGAATGAGCATGTGCTCGGCCAGCCAGCCTTCGTCGCGAGCCTGAACGGACGCGATGCGGAGCGCAAGGCACTTCTTGCCGAGGAGCGCGTTTCCGCCGTAGCCGCTGCCGAACGACCAGATTTCACGGGTTTCGGGGAAGTGGGCGATGTACTTCTTGTCCATCGGAGCGCAGGGCCAGACGCCGTGATCGCTTTCGCCGTTTTCAAGCGGCTTGCCGACGGAGTGCATGCAGGGAACGAAGTAGCCGTCGGTTCCGAGTTCCTTCAGAACCGCCGTGCCGACGCGGGTCATGATATGCATGTTGACGACGACATAGGCGCTGTCGCTGATTTCAACGCCGATCTTGGCGATCGGGGAGCCGACCGGTCCCATGGAGAACGGAATGACGTACATGGTGCGGCCATGCATGCAGCCCTTGTAGAGGTCAAGCATGGTCTTCTTGAGTTCGACCGGGTCGATCCAGTTGTTCGTCGGACCGGCGTCTTCCTTCTTCTCGGACGCGATGAACGTGCGCGCTTCCACGCGAGCGACGTCGGACGGATCGCTGCGGAAGAGCAGGCTGTTCGGGCGCTTCGCCGGATTCAGGCGGATGGCGAGTCCGGATTCCACCATTTCATTGCAAAGGCGATCGTATTCCTCTTTGGATCCATCGCACCAGTAGACGGCGTCCGGCTCGCACACGGCGGCCCATTCTTTGACCCATGCGACCAGTTTCGCATGATTCGGAGCGGCATTGAGTTCTTTCATGGCTTTTCCTGTCGTTGGTTGTTGTACGTTAAGAGTTGGAGTTTGTTCACAACAATAATTCGCGTTCGCAATTTTCATTTACTATACCACTGCAATGCATTTTTTCAAGAGATGATAAAAAAAGATTTTGCCGAATGCATATCTTTCGGCGGAGTTGAAACAGTCCGCAGGGAAGACGAAGCGCGCGCGGCGCATGCGTGAAATGGCGAAGACGAGGGCGGAACAGACGCCGAATCAAGTTCGCCCGCGGCGGAAGAAACGATTCCAAACGAATCGGATTTCCTCCAGACGGAAGAGCGCGGCGAGCAGAAGGAGACCGAAGCCGTAGGTCAAGCCTGCAGCAAGCAGGGGCCAGAAAACGTGAAACCCGTGCGGCGCGACCAGGCGGAAGACGCGCCATGCGGGAAACAGGGGAAGAAGACACGCCGGAAGCAGGCGGAGCAGATAAAGCCCCAGCGCTCGGAAATCGAGCGGCGCCTGCGGAACATGCCGATTGTAAAGAGTTAGAAGCAGGGCGTTGTTCAGGAAGGAGGAAACGATCGTTGCAAGCGCGATGCCTCCCTGCCGAAGCGGAATCATCAGCGCGAAGTTCAGCACGATGTTTACGGCGATGCAAAGGAGCGACACCCTGAATGGCGTGATCATGTCGCGGCGGCTGGTGAAAGCGACGCTGGAAATCTTATAGACGGAAAAGAATGGAATGCCCGCCGCATAAAAGGCGAAGGCGTAGGCAGTTTCTCGAAGCGCAACCTCGGAAAAGCGTCCGTGGTAGTAGAAAAGGCGGATGACATCCGTGGAGAACAGCATCATGAACGCGCCGATCGGAATCGAAAGGAAGAGAAGAATGCGAATCGTCCTGGAAAGCAGAGCGGTCAGATCGGCGTAAGCGCCGGCCGAGGCATATCGCGCGAGCTCCGTGTTCGCCACTGTGGCGAAGGAGACGGCGAAGATGCCGATCGGAACGAAGATGAGTCGATCGCTGAAATAGATGGAGCTTGCGGCGTAGTCGCCGATGAGTCCTGCGACGGCGCGATCGCAGATGAGGCTGACCTGGAGAGCGGAGGCAGCAAGCAAGCCGGGCAGGACGAGTCGCCAGATCGCAGAGATGGTCGGAAAATCCCGAACGATCTTCCATGAAAGCTTCGGCAGCAGATTCCGACGCCAAAGGAGAACGAGCATGAAGGAGAGCTCGATGAGACCCGCGACAAGCAGACCGATCGCGAACGCCTGGAACTGTGCGATGCCGTCGAGTCGTCGACAGACGAGCCAAAGAGCCGCGCAGAGCGTCAGATTCTGAAGAATCGCAGTCAGCGACGGAAGAAAGTATTCACGGAAGGTGTTGGCGTAGGATGTCATTGCGCCGACCGCGCAGATCAGAATGGAATACGGCATGACGATCGGCGTCAGCACGCATGCGACGCGCCAGCGCTCCAATTCGACGTACGGAAGAATCAGGAGGCAAGGGACGCTGACGAGGACGGTCAGAGCGGCAAGCAGGGCGACCAGCCAGAAGAGGATCGTGGAGAAGCGGCGTCGTGATCGTTCAAGACCTTCCGTTTCAAGACTGTTTGCGATGTATGGGACCAGCGCTTTCCCGAGTTCTCCTTCGCCAAGGATGCGGCGGAACATGTTCGCGAAGGTCAATGCGAGGACCCAGCCGGACATCATGGCTCCGCCGCCAAGGACATGCGCGGTCAGCAGTTCCCGAAAGAACCCGAGAATGCGGCTCGCCGTCGTGGAAACGACCAGATTCCGCGAACTGCGGAAAAGTCGTTTTCCTGCGTTGTCGGATGCTGTCATGGCAGGGCGTCTCCTTGATGTCCGCGGGACTGCGAATTGAAAGGGAGCGGAGGAAGTCAGACGGAGAAGCGCACGAAGCAGCAGTCGCCGTCCTGAACGACATATTCCTTTCCTTCGATGCGAAGCTTGCCGGCCTCTTTCGCGCCGTTCCATCCCTTGTGGGAGACGAGATCGTCGTAGGATTCCACTTCCATGCGAATGAACCCTCGGAGCATGTCCGTATGGATTTTGCCGGCGGCGTACGGAGCGGTCGTGCCGCGGACGACGGTCCATGCGCGCGTTTCATCGGCGCCGGTGGTGAAGAATGTGATGTAGTCGAGCAGGCGGTATCCGGTATGGATGACGCGCTCGAGACCGCTTTCTTCGACGCCGAGATCTTCCAAAAAGACCTTCGCCTCGTCGGGGTCGAGAGCAGCGAGCTCCTCTTCCAGTTTTGCGCAGACGGGGACGACCTCCATGCCGTGCTTCGCGGCGACGTCGATCAGCTTGCGGGAGACGTCATCCTTGCCGAAGGATCGGAAGGCGGTCTCGTCGACGTTGGCGCAGACGAACGCGGGCATCGTGGTGAGCATTTGGAGCGAACGGACAAGCCGAGCCGTTTCGGGATCGTCATGGTCGTACTGCGGAATGCGTCCGTCCTCCAGATCCGCGATGAATTTTTGAGAAAGCTCGAATTCCGCCTTGACCGCCGGATCGGTGCGGACGAGCTTCTTCGCCTTTTCGAAACGCCGTTGGAGATATTCCAGATCGGAAAGCATCAGCTCAGTCAGAACGAGTTCAAGATCGCGCGACGGGTCGAGCGATCCGCTGACGTGCACCACGTCCGGATCGGCGAAGAGCCGAACCACGTGAGCGATGGCGTCGACGCCTCGGATGTCGGCGAGGAATTTGTTTCCGAGTCCCTGACCCTGGCTTGCGCCTTCCACAAGTCCGGCAATGTCTATGAACTTCATCGTCGTAGGAACGATGCGCGCGGATCTTTCGATTTCAGCAAGTTTTGCAAGGCGCGGGTCTGGAACGGGAACGACGCCCGTATTGGGTTCGATGGTGCAGAAAGGGAAGTTGGCGGATGCCGCGCCTCCGTGCGAAAGAGCGTTGAAAAGCGTGGATTTCCCGACGTTCGGGAGACCGACGAAGCCGCATGAAAAACCCATGGATGGAAGACTCCGAAATTGAATTTGAAATTGTGTTGAAATCATGAAAGGGATTAAAAAAATATCATCACCGGGTGATTTTTTCAATGCCGAAAACTCTTCAAAATGCAGGGAAGACTCTTTTTTTCTTAAAAGACTTGCAATCTGTCTCGCACGTGGTATATTAAAACTCTTATGCAATGCGGCTTTGTCTGAAGACCGCGATTCATTGAGTAACACCAAACGGAGTGGAAGATCTAGTGAAGATTCTACTTACAGGCATTACCGGGCTTGTCGGCGCGTCCGTCGTCACGGCGCTCTTGCGCAAGCATCCAGACTATCAGGTCGTTGCGATCTGTCGTGGAAACAAGGCGCAGACAGCGAGACAGCGCGTCGAACTGACCATCAAGGAGCAGTGCGAATTCGACAAGGATCCGGAATCCTATGACGCCATCATGCGGAACATCGAGGTGATTCAAGGCGATGTGACCGCGTTTCCGTTTGAGGAAATCGCCAAGTACGCCCCGTTCGACGTCATGTTCCATTGCGCAGCCGACGTCAATCTTGCCAACCAGGACACGGATGGTCGAATCCGCAAGACGAACATGGGCGGAACGATGCAGGCGATCGAGGCGGTCAAGCGATTCAATATTCCGCGTCTGCAGTATGTCAGCACGGCCTATGTCGCCGGTCGTTGCGTCGGCCGCGTCATGGAGGACGAACAGCCCGCGACCGCCTGGATCAACGCCTATGAACAGAGCAAGTACGATGCGGAGCTCTACGTGCGCAAGCATGCGGGCGTTCCTTTCACGATCTACCGACCGAGCATCATCGTCGGACGCTTGAGCGACGGCGTCATTCGCAAGCCGCTCGCCTTCTACCGCATTCTGGAATTCTTTGGCCGTTTGAAGTCGAATCGCGCCTTCAAGCTTGGCGTGCG
>CAZAAM010000147.1:0-4897 GCA_964483055.1 uncultured Victivallales bacterium | reverse complement strand
GAATATCAGGCGGATCGATTCACTGCAAGCGTCTATGCCACTGTTCGCGTCAACGACTTCTTCACCACCGTCCAGCGCCTTCCGGAAATCCGTCTCGACTTCCAGCGTCAGGAACTCTTCGCCAATCTGTATTATCAGGGAGAAACCTCTCTCACTCCGCTTTCCATGCAGTGGCGCCGCTTCGGACGCAGCGACGAGGAGGTCGGCAACGCCTTCGGCTCGCGCAACTGGCGCGACTGGAATCTCTACGACTACAAGACGCTCCGCTTCGATACGCTCCACATGTTCTACTATCCGTTGAAGTTCTGGAACATCAACTTCATCCCGCGCACCGGATTCCGACTCACGGCCTATTCCAACACGTCCAAGACCGACGTCTCCCTTGAAGACCTGACCACCATGTTCGACGTCGACGAGGTCGACGGAATTCCTTCCGACTCGATCGTCCGCAATTACGACAACAAGGGCGGATCCAAACTGCGCTTCGCAGCGGAAATCGGCTTTGAACTCAACACCAAGTTCTACCGCGCCTGGCAGGACGTCCGCAACGCTTACTGGCAGCTCGACGGTCTCCGCCATGTCATCGTTCCCTACTTGAATTACACGTTCATCCCTCAGCCGACCGTCAGCGAGGAAAATCTCTACTACTTCGACGAAATCGACCGCATCACCGAACAGAACTTCGTCCGCCTGGGCATGGTCAACCGCTTGCAGACGCGCCGCAACGGCCAAATCTACGAATGGCTCTCCTTGGAACATTTCTGGGACTTCTTCTTCCACCGCGCCTACGGATTCAACAACATCGGCGACTTCGGAACCATTCTCCGCTTCACCCCGACCGACAAGCTCACCTTCACCTCCGAGCTTCTGCTTGACGTCGGGCACAACAACGCCCATGAATATCAAGTCGTCTCCGGCGGACGCGATCGCGGACGCCCCGGACTCGACAGTCCGCTCATCAACCGCTGGTACAACGAATTCTCTTACGAATTCGCTCCTGACTGGCGCATCTCAGCCTATTACCGCTACGCCGACTCCTACACGCAGCGCAGTCCTTATTCGATGGGTTCCATGTTTAGCATCATCGACGTCTCCTCCATGCCTTATTCGGCATCTCCCCAGCGCACGCAGGTCATCGGCTCCGGTCTCAGCTTCCCGCTCATGTTCGACAAGGATCTTTTCGGACGCGTCCAAGTCGCATACGACATCGACCGCAACCTGATCGACAACCTCTCCTTCGCCATCATCAAGAAATTCCACTGCTGGTATTTCTCCACCTCCTTCGGAATGGAGCAGGACTGGGAATCCGAGGACGGACGCGTCCGCCGGCGCAATCGCAACTACGTCACCTTCGCCGTCAGTCTGGTGGCGATGCCTTCTCTTTCGTTCGGAGCCCGCTCCGAAGTCGATTAATGAACAAAGTCGAGGATTGAACTTATGAATATGAATGATGACAAAGGAGCCCCGGAAATTCTCATCGGCGGCATCCCGGTCAGCGAACTTGCCAGGCGCTTCGGCACGCCTCTTTACGTCTACGACGAACAAAAGATTCGCGCCAACTACCGCCGCGCCTTGAACGCCTTCCGCAAGCATTATCCGGACTTCCGAATGTTTTACGCCGTGAAATGCTGCAACAACCCTGCCATCGTCAACATCCTCCGGCAGGAAGGAGCAGGCGCCGACTGCGCCAGCGTCAATGAAATCCTGCTCGCGAAAAGCCTTGGTCTTCAGGGCGACGACGTCATGTTCAGCGGCAACTTTCTTTCCGACGACGACATCCGTCAGGGGCTCGAAAGCGGAGTCGTCTTCAATCTGGACGATGAAAGCATCCTGCCGCGCCTTCTTAAATTCGGCACGCCCGACATCGTCTCCTTCCGCGTCAATCCCGGCTATGGAAAGAGCAACGTCGGCGACTTCGTGACGAACGCCGGGCCAGGCGCGAAGTTCGGGATCCATCCCGACCATGTCATGGACGCCTACAGAGCCGCCAAGGAAGCCGGAATCCGCCGCTTCGGGGCGCACATGATGACCGGATCCTGCATCACCGACGCGGACTACTTCCCGTTCGTCACTGGACTTCTGATGGATATCATCGGGCCCGTCCGCCGCGAACTCGGCATCGATTTCGAATTCATCGATCTCGGCGGCGGACTCGGCATTCCGTACAAGCCCGGAGAGCCGGCTCTTGATCTGGAAAAGGCCGCCGAAAAGACCGCAGAAGTCTTTCAGGCCAAGGTTCAGGAATACGGCATGAAGCCGCCCCGTTTGGAAATGGAGCCCGCCCGGTATTTCGTCGGCGATGCCGGATGGCTGATCGGCACGGTCCATTCCATCAAGCATTCCTACAAGAAGATCGTTGGAACGGACATCGGCATGAACGTCCTTGCTCGTCCCGCCATGTACGGATCCTATCATCATATCCTCGTCAACGGCAAAGAAGATGCGCCGCGCACGCCGACCGGTCTTTGCGGTCAGCTCTGCGAAAACACCGACTACTGGGTGCGCGACCGCGAGCTTCCGGAAAACATCGCCGAAGGCGATCTCGTCGTCGTGGAAAACGCAGGCGCCTATGGATTCGGCATGAGCTATCAGTACAACGGACGCCTTCGCGCCGCCGAGGTCCTCGTCAACGGAAAGGACGCATTCCTCATTCGCGAGCGGGAAACCTTCGAAGACATGATTCGCCATGTGAACATCCCTGATTATTTGAAAAAATAATCTTAGCGCTCTTTGCATTGTTGAGAAATCGGGTTACATTAATGGAAAAGGGAAGTTGAGCGGAGACAGACAGCATGATGAATTGGAAACTGAGGCGCTTTTTTTCAAGCGACATCGGAATCGACCTCGGCACGGCGAACTGCCTGGTCTATGTGAAGGACCATGGCATCGTTCTGTCTGAGCCGTCAGTCGTCGCCGTGAACAACGGTCATGAAGTAATTGCCGTCGGAGAAGAAGCCAAGCTCATGCTTGGACGTTGTCCGGTGAACATCCGCGCGATTCGCCCTATGAAGGCGGGCGTCATTGCGGATTTCGACATCACTGAGGAAATGCTCCGCTATTTCATCACAAAGGCCAAGTCCTTCATGTCCACGCGACATCGTCTCATCAAGCCGCGCGTCCTTGTCGCCGTTCCATCCGGCATTACGGAAGTCGAAACGCGCGCCGTCAAGGACAGCGCGGAACGCGCCGGCGCCAGCGAAGTGCAGTTGATCGAAGAGCCTATGGCGGCGGCGATCGGCGTCGGTCTTCCGGTCGCGGAACCGACGGGAAGCATGATCGTCGACATCGGCGGCGGCACGACCGAAGTCGCCGTGATTTCCCTTGCCGGCATTGTGGAATCCAAGAGCTGCCGCGTCGGCGGAGACCTGCTCGATTCATCCATCATTCAACACATGAAGCGCGTCTACAACCTCATGATCGGCGAACGCACGGCGGAAGACATCAAGATCCGCATCGGCAGCGCGTACCAGAACGTGCAGGTGGACGATTCCATGGAAGTCAAGGGACGCGATCTCGTCTCCGGTCTTCCGAAGACCATCAACGTCTCTTCCGCCGAAATTCGAACCGCTCTGCAGGAGCCGATCTCAAACATCGTCGAGGGAGTCCGCAACACGTTGGAACGCTGCCCGCCGGAACTCGCGGCCGATCTGATTGACCGAGGCATCATGCTCGCCGGCGGCGGCGCTCTCCTGCGCGGTCTCGACAAGCTGATTTCCGAAGAAACGGGGCTTCCGGTCTTCGTCGCCGACGATCCCCTGAAGGCCGTCGCAAACGGAACCGGAATCGTTCTGCAGGAAATGGACAGCCTCAATCGACATTCCTGACGCACGCGCATGGAACAAGAACGTTTCATCACATCCACGCTCAACAAGAGGGACGAAGCCGTAGAACAAACCCTTCGCCCCTCTGAATTCGCCTCCTTTCCCGGCCAGGACAAGGTCAAGGAGCGCCTTCAGGTCTATGTCGAAGCCGCCAAGCAGCGAAACGAGCCGCTCGGACATCTTCTCCTCTCAGGACCGCCGGGACTTGGCAAGACCACGCTCGCATACATCATTGCGCATGAGAAGAACGCCAAGATCAAGGGTTCCAGCGGTCCGGTCATCGAAAAGCCCGGCGATCTCGCCGGGCTTCTCACCTCGCTGGAAGACGGCGACATCCTTTTCATCGACGAGATTCATCGTCTCAACACTGCTGTCGAAGAATTCCTTTACAGCGCCATGGAGGACTTCTTCATCGACATCGTTCTCGATCAGGGGCCCGGCGCGCGAACCGTCCGTCTGAATCTCAAGCGCTTCACGCTGATCGGCGCAACAACCAGGCAAGGTCTCATCAGCGCCCCCCTTCGCGCACGATTCAAGCTCTCTCTGCGTCTGGATTACTACAATCCGGAGCAACTCAAGCGCATCGTCGAACGTTCCGCGGGCATTCTGAAGACGCAAATCGATTCCGAAGGCGCGCTGGAAATCGCGCGCAGAAGCCGCGGAACGCCCCGCATCGCCAACAATCTGCTTTCCTGGGCGCGCGACTACGCGCAAGTGCGCGGCGCAGGCGCAATCGACGCTGAAACCGCCCGCAAAGCCCTTTCCATGATGGACATCGACGAACACGGTCTCGATGAAATGGACAAGCGCCTGCTGGAAACGCTGATTGCAAACTTCAAGGGCGGCCCCGTCGGCGTCAATTCGCTCGCCGTCGCCATCGGCGAAGAGGCCGGCACCATCGAAGACGTATACGAACCCTACCTGATTCAGGAAGGATACCTGATGCGTACGCCCCAAGGTCGCATCGCAACCGATCGCGCATGGGAGCTCTTTGGGCTTCAGGCGCGAAACCGTCTCCGCGGACGCGCCGCAAGCCTGTCCGATCCGGGACAGCCGGAGCTCTTTTAAGTTATGAA
>CAZAAM010000146.1:0-4898 GCA_964483055.1 uncultured Victivallales bacterium | reverse complement strand
AGAAACGGGACGCGGAATCGAGCGAGAAGATAAAATGCGGAGGTTGCCAGAGCATAGGACGCGAGAAACAGAATCAGGAACAGGGTGCGCGGCTTTCCCCGAAGGCGGGGAAGGGCGAAAAAGCATGCGGAAAGAGAGAGAAAGAGAAGCGCGGAGGTCGGAACGAATCCGAAAAGGGCGAACGCCTCGCTTCCCTTCGCATTCCACCGCAAGTCGATATTGTTCGGAATTTCCTTCGCATCCCAGAAAAGAAAAACCTTCTGCGCCTGCTGAAGCAGAAACGCAAGCGGCTCCTCTTTCGCCCAAGTCAGAATTCGCCGGGGAATCGAAATGTCATCCGCATGGCGCATCCACGATTCATAAGTTTCAGGATAGGGAACGGGCAGCCCGCCAGGCGCGCCCTCCGGATTGTTGCCGATCGCCAGCACGGACGGACCGGCGGCGGAAGGTCCGGAAAGCGAACCGGCCGCGCATGTGTTTCTCCATGCGAATGGAATCTGCGGCAGAAGTGCGGCGGCAAGGAATACGGCGCAGAAGAGGAGACTGCGGCGTTTGGGAAGATCTTTTCCGGAAAAGATCAGGGCGGCAAGAATCGAGGGAAGAAGAAGCCATGCGTTTCCTCGGGAAAGGATCGCGAAGGAAAAGACGAGCCCTGCGCATGCCCAAGCAGGATTCGTGCGCCGATCCATCGCGCGCAGGACAAGCCAGGCGAGAAGAGTGATCCACAGGCATTGCTGAATTTCAATCAATGCGTAGGGGACATAAAAGAAAAGCATTTGAGAGAAGACGCAGAGAAGCGCGGCGATCAGACCGGCGATTCTGGAATGAAGCCGCGCCGCGATCAGGGCGGCAAGAACGGCGACTCCGGCTGCGCAGAGAGCCAGAAGCGCTGCAAGGGGGAGGAAGACCGAATAATAGAACGGCTGGTAGACGAATCGTTCCGGAAAATTTCCTTGCAAGATGTCCGAGGCGAGCATGCGATAGGTCGCCATATCGGTCACAGAGGATGGCGCGAAGGACGATGGATCCGTCCGAAAAACCTCGGCGCACATCCAAATGCGAAGCGCGAAGGCGATGAGAAAAAGAATCGCGAGCGAGGCGAAGAAACAGCATGTGCGCCGGCTTTTCATGAATGCAAAAGCCGTTTGCAGAATTCAAGATCTTCCGGATATGTGATCTTCGGATTGGGATCCGGATTGTCCACGAGGCGGATCTTTATGTCGGAAAAGAGTTCCATGGCCTGCGCGTCGTCCGTGACAGAGCATCCGGCCTTCGCCGCAGATCGATAGGCGGCCAGAAGATCATGAAAGCGAAAGACCTGCGGGGTTTCGGCGATGCGAAGTTCATTGCGCGGAATCGTTTCTGCGATTGTTCCGTCCGGCGCGGAACTCTTGACTGTTTCGACGACCTTGCGGCAGACGATTGCGCCGCCGGAGTCGCGAGCCGCTTCGACAGCCCGACGCAGGATTGACGCAGTCATCATCGGACGTCCCGCATCATGCACCGCGACGAAATTAAAGCCGCGCGGTTCAGCGTCTTCCAGCGCATGCAGAACCGATTCCGCCCGCGTCGCGCCGCCAGGTATGAAACGAAGACGCACGTTCGGCAGATGGCGTTCCGAAAGCGCGCGAAAGTCCGATTCCAGTTCCGGGCGGACGGAAAGCGTCATGGCGCCGGGCGTCAGAATTTCGGAAGCGGCGCGCACCGCATGGAGAAAGACAGGGAGCCCGTCGAGTTCGGCGAAGAGCTTGTTTGCGTGGAAGCGAGTGGAGGAGCCGCCGGCGGCAAAGACGACGAGAAGATCGGAAATCGGCTCTTTGCATTTTGCACAGGAAAGGGGGGATGCGTTTTTCCGCCTTTCCTTATTGTCGCAAGAGGACTGCATGAAAATGCTCCTTTTCGTCCATGACCGGTTTTTTTCGGCGTCAGAGCGATTCGCGATCCTTGACCCACTGGCGCAGAGCCGCCTGCGTTTCCGTCAGTCGATCTCCGGAGACGGACTCGACGAAGCGGCGGAAGTACGCCTTCATCACCTCGTACAGGATGTTGATGAGAAAGATGCGTTCTTCAAAACGCGCATTCAGTTCCATTTCCTCTCCTTCAGGGAGACTCAGACCGTTGAAGGCGAACGTGTCGGCGTCGAAGGAAAAGGTCCATTTGTCGGCATCGCCTCGCGCGAGCATAAGCTTCGCCTTTCGGAGCTTCTTGCCGCCGGAGAGGGACGCCTTCGCTTCTGCGGAAAGCATGGGGTTGCCCTTCTTGATGACGCTTTCGCCGGAGCCGGCAAGCTCCGGATCCTTCGTTTTTCCAGGGGAGAAAGCGAGCGTGAGCGGTCCTTCGAGCGAGAGAACGAAATCGCCGAATTCATCGTGATGCAGGCGACCGCCATTCTGCTCGGTTTCGAACCAAAGCCAGGTCAGAAAGTCGCGTCCGGGCTGCGGTTCGTCGCCGGCGCCTTTCTTGTCGGTGAACGAGATGTCGGGCAGGTCGTTCGCGGACTTTTGGAACAGTTCCAGCATCCATTCTTCGACGGAGACCGGAACAGGTTCGCAGTCCATTCCCAATGCGCGCGTGAATTCAACGACGAATGCGTCGAACTGGGCGAGGGACGTGCCGGCGAAATACAGAATATTGCGGGTGCGGTCGATCGCGAACGCGGTCGCCGAAATGGTCGGAGGCATTTTCGGAAGCATGCGTTCGATCGCCTCTTCCTTGATTTCCTTGCGTTTCTTGCGCGGGACGATCGGCTGATCGTTGGCAAGGGACCAGGCGAGCTCGTCGCGACGGCACATCGCATTAAGCAGCTGGGGAGGGATTTTGCGTTCGACCTTTCGGAGATTCATAGAGACGTGTCCGCCGCAGATGCAGGTGGACTCATTGATTTCGCTTTCCAATAGATGACGGCCGCTGACCCAGCCGAGCACGGGCTCGTCCTTGACATCGTCAAGGCGTCCGCCGGAATTTGCGGCGAAGCGCGCCAGAAAGTCTTCGGGCAGGGGATTGCGGAGAGGGCAGATCAAGAGGGAAAGAGGGCCGGCTTCAAAAGACATGGATCAAACTCCTTGAGATTATGCTGAAAGAGAATCCGCGACGCATGGCGGAGCAAAAAACGATGCCATACTGTAACGCCAAAATCGGTTTTCGCAAGAAGGGACGAGGAAAAAAGCGTGAAAAAAGCGAGGAGAACTCATCTGCCTTCGTTTCGTTCCAAAGCGGAGCGGACATCGATGACGACAGAGAATTCTCCCTTCCAAGTCCGCTTGTCCGCCGAATCGGCAAGTTCGCCCGCATGCCCGCGCAGAATTTCTTCATGAACCTTTGTAGCTTCGCGGATGACGGCAACATTCGTTTCCGAACCCATGACGTCCGCGATTTCCCGCAACAGCTTCGCAATGCGAAACGGCGATTCGTAGACGACAGCTGTCATGCCGCAATGCAGAATTTCTTCTAGAACCGCCTTCCGACGACCGCTTTTCACCGGAAGAAAGCCGAAGAAAGCAAAACGGTCGCAGGGCATGGCGCTGGCGACGATGGCGAAGGTCGTCGCAGAAACGCCGGGAACGACGATCGGTTCAATGCCTGCCGCGACCGCCGCACGCACGAGAAGGAATCCGGGGTCGGCGATGCAAGGGGTTCCGGCATCGCTGACCAACGCGATCTTTTCTCCGGAAAGAATTCGTTCAATCAGAGCAGGCGTTCGTCCATGCTCATTGTAGATGTGATAGGATTCGGTTTTTTTGCGGATGCCGTAGCGTTCCAAAAGAATCGCAGTCCTGCGCGTGTCTTCGCACAGAATCGCATCCGCCTCTCGCAGGACGCGAAGAGCACGGAGCGTGACGTCTTCCAAATTGCCGATGGGCGTGGCGAGAATGCTGAGCGAACCGGCTCCGGCGGGCTTTGTTTCCGCTGAATCCATGGAAGCGAGTCAGCGGTTGAAATATTCCCACTTGTTCTTTTCGAGGAGCAATCCGACCTGATCGAGATCGATTGGCGTAAACCCTTGCTCTTCAAGAGAAGCGCAAAATTGCAGCCAGTCGGAATGATTCCATTCGCCATGATGCTCTTCGACGAAGCGCCGCGGAAGATCCGTCTTGGAAAGTCGGGCCAAGTTCATTTCTGCGATGGATGGCATATGCAAACCCTCGTATTCTCGTGTTATTTCAAAACCACGGCAGGTATTATATCATAATTTTCCGAAAACGCAAGCATCATGCCAAAGAATTTCTTAAAAAAGGGAAATTTTCAGGAAATCCGTCCGAAGAGGGCGGCAAGAGCGAATTCGACACGCAGGATCGCCGGGCCGAAGGTGACAGGCTGAAATCCGGCTTCGAGAAAAAGTTCGACCTCGCCATCGGAAAATCCGCCTTCCGGACCGATTGCAAGGGCGACCGGATTCACGACGGCGCGCGGACATGGACGCGCGCCGTGCGGATGCGCAATGAGCTTTTGTTCAGGAAGATGCGGAAGATGCGCGGCCTCTTGCGGACTCTTCAAAAAGGTCAGCTCCGGAAGAACCGTCATGCATCCCTGTTCGAGGCCTTCGAGCAGTTCCTTGCGGATTGCGTCAGGGTGGAGCGCGGAACTCGTCCAGTAGCTCTTTTCGACTTTCGATGCATGGAAAAAGACGGCGCGACGGATTCCGGCGGATGCGATGAAGTGCAAAACTTTCTTGAACGACTGCGGGCGAGGCAGAGCGACAAGGGGGAGAATGGAACACGGAGGAGGAGGCGGCGTCGGAAGATCGTTCAAGCGGAGACGGACGCGTTTTTTTGAGCAGAACAGGATCGTCGCAGCGCCGATGCGTCCGCCTAGAAGCCCGGTCTTGAGACGGTCGCCTTCCTTCGCGCGAAGAACGCATGCGATATGCTCGGCGCGACGATCATTCAACTCGAAGGTTC
>CAZAAM010000145.1:0-4931 GCA_964483055.1 uncultured Victivallales bacterium | reverse complement strand
TACGCTTCCGTCGCCCCTAGCTTTGTCGGATACTTCAAGAACGCGAACATCCGTCAGATCGCCTCGGCGCTGAAGAAGCTCGGCTTCGCCGGCGTTGGCGAGACCGCGCTTGGAGCGGAAGCGGTCAGTGCGCAGGCATGCGCTTATCTCAAAAGTCATCCAGAACAGAAGCTCGTCATCTCCAGCGCCTGTCCCGCCTGCGTCGACTTCATCCGAAAGTACATGCCGCGCTTCAGCGCGAACATCATTCCGATCCACTCCCCCGTTCTCGCCCACTGTCGCATCATGCGGGATTTGTACGGCAACGACATCAAGACCGTCTTTTTCGGTCCCTGCGCGGCGAAAAAAAACGAAGCCGACCGCAATCCCGATCTCTTGAATCTGGCGATCACGTTCGCCAATCTGGAGCAGCTTCTGCGGAACAAGGAAATCCCCATCGACTCATCCGAAGCGGACATCGTCCCGCGCGACGCTGAAGAAGGCCGCTTCTATTCCATTGAAGGCGGCATGAACGACACACTGCGCGACGGCAATCGCAACGTCCGTCTTGTCGCCGTTTCAGGACTTAACAATCTTTCGCGCCTCCTTTCCTCCTGGAACGGACAAACCGGCGGACGCACGATCTTTCTGGAAGCCCTCGCCTGTCATGGCGGATGCGTCAACGGTCCGGTCATGCCGCCGGACGGCGCGGTTCTCGACACCCTGATCCGCACGGATGAAATCTCCTCGGTCGAAAGCAGCGCAAAGCGCGTTGTCGAATCCAACATCTCCGAATACTTCCATGCCGAACCCCTCGCCGAGGAATCCCCGTCCGAATCGGACATCGAAAAAGCGTTGGCGCGAGTCGGCAAGTTCTCGCGGGCCGACGAACTCAACTGCGGCGCCTGCGGCTACAATACCTGTCGTGACTTTGCGCGGGCCCTTATTGAAAACAAGGCCGAAGAAGCCATGTGCCACAACTATCTGCGCAAGAACTTCCAGCGCACGAGCAACGCGCTGATCAAGTACATCCCCGCAGGCGTCGTCATCGTCGACGACAAACTGCAGATTACGGAAAGCAACCGGCATTTCGCGGAACTCATCGACGGGCTGGACGTCTTCGACGCCTTGGGCAATCTCAACACCATTCAGATCGCAGAATACCTGCCGGACTTCGTCGATCTCTTCGAAAGCGTGCTGGAGAACGGCGGCGAAATCGAACAATTCAATCAGACCTGCAAAGACAAGATCATCAACATCAGCGTCTTCTCCATCGCGAAAGGCAAGTTCGCCGGCGCGGTCATTCAGGACGTCACTAAGTCTGAGCTTCAACGGGAACAGATTGCGGAAAAGGCGAAGGAGGTCATCCGGAAGAATGTCCTGACCGTCCAAAACGTCGCACGAATTTTCGGCGAACACATCGCGGAATCCGAAATCCTTCTCAACGAAATCGCCGGTTCCTATCACCGAAAAGAAGAAAAAAACAATGAATAACGACATCTTCATTGAAATGGAATGCGCCCAGTTCACCAAGACGGGCCAGGCAGCCTGCGGCGACGACATTCAAATGCTCTCGCTCGAACAGGAGAATCGCAGTCTGGCCGTCCTTTCCGATGGGCTCGGCAGCGGCGTCAAGGCGCATATGCTTGCCAACATGACGACGACCATGGCCTTGCGCTTCCTCCAGACGAAGATGGATCTCCTTCAGTCGATTGAAACAATCATGGACTCGCTTCCCGTCTGCGAAATCCGCAAGATCAGCTACGCGACGTTCACCATGGTCGACATTCGCGTCGGCGGCAAATCCCGCATCATCGAAATGGGCAATCCCGGCTACATTCACTTGCGCGGAGACATCGAAATTCCTCCAAGAGAACACAGCGTCATCGTTTCCAGGCGCTGGCCGGATCGCGAGGTCGAATGCTCCGAACTGCGCATGGAGCCGGGCGACCGTCTTATCGTCTGTTCGGACGGCGTTACGCAGGCCGGACTCGGACAGCCCGGATACAAGTTCGGCTGGCGCAGAAGCGGAGAACTCGCATTCGTCCAGGATCTGATTCGAAAGAATCCTAGCATTTCCGCAAAGGATCTTTCTCACGCCATTGCGTTTCAAGCTCTCTCCATCATGCCCAATGACAAGTGCATCGACGACACCTCCTGTCTGGTGGTCTACATGCGCAAGCCGCGCGTTCTCCGTCTCCTCACCGGACCGCCGTACCACAAGGAGAACGACCCGGAATTCGCGGCGCAGGCGAATCTGGGCGAGGAGCATACGATCGTTTGCGGCGGAACGACTGCCAACATTCTCGAACGCATCCTTCATAAAAAAGTCGATATTGATCTTTCCCTGATGAAGATTTGCGGCAATCTTCCTCCGCCGGGAATCATGGCCGGCGTCGGTCTCGTCACGGAAGGCATCCTTACGTTGTCGAGGGTCTGCCGCGCATTGGAGAAGAATGCGTTCGAAGACCTTCCCCTCTCCGCACGCATGATATGCGACCGTATGATGGAGCACGATCGCATCGAATTCGTCGTTGGAACGAAAGTCAATGAAGCGCATCAGGATCCGAATCTTCCAATGGAGCTTGAACTGCGCCGAAATGCAATCAAGCGAATCGCAAGTCTTTTGGAAACGAAATACCGGAAGAAAGTTTCGATCAACTATTATTGAGCATGGGGTGAACAATGGAAAAAATCAAGCTGGAAATCTGCTGCGGAACGACCTGTCATATGCTTGGAGCGCACAAAATCGCAACGATCGAATCGCTTCTTCCCGAAGACTGGCGCGACAAAGTGGACGTCTCCGCATCCCCGTGTCTTGATCTTTGCATGTCTGAAAACCTGGCCGGCGCGCCTTACGTTCGTCTCAACGGCAGAATCATCGGGAAGGCGTCCGTTGAATTGATTATGGATGAAATCAGAAAGCTTATGGAGGCTCAAGTTAATGATTAATGGTGCTGAATACATCCGCCGCGAACTTATGATCCGCCTTGTTCGTGCGCTTGATGATGGAACGATAGAACAGGAACTGGACCAGATTCCTGTCAAGCTGCGCCCGAAGCATAGCGCCGCCAGCCGATGCTGCATCTATCATGATCGAGCCATGCTGAAGTACCGCATTATGGCGCTTCTCGGCATAGGCAGCGAGGAAGAAGTCGATGAAACGAAAAAGCTTTCCGAATATTATCGCGACATCTGCAATCATGAACGCGAGCGCAATCCGAACGTGCTTTCCGTCTGCTCCGCCGGATGCTCGGCATGTCCGCCCGCACGTTATCTCGTGACGGGCAACTGCCGCGGCTGCTTCGCGCGCCCCTGCATGTACAACTGCCCGAAAGGGGCCATTACGGTCGTCGATCAAGTTTCCCGCATCGACTATTCCAAGTGCATCAAATGCGGCAAATGCATGGCTGTCTGCCCCTTCCATGCGATCATAAAGACGACCGTGCCTTGCGAAGAGGTCTGCCCCGTCGGCGCAATCCGCAAGGACGAAACAGGTCATGCGAAGATCGACTTCGACAAATGCACTTTCTGCGGCAAATGCTTCAACAAATGCCCCTTCAGCGCCGTCATTCAGCGTTCGCAATTCATCGACGTCCTTTTGGCGTTGAAGCGGGGAGAAAAGCTCGTCGCCATGGTTGCGCCCTCGGCGACCGCACAGTTCCCAGGCACGATCGAACAGCTCTTCACGGCAATCTCGAAACTCGGTTTCCACGATGTGATCGAAGTCGCTCTTGGAGCAGAGCTTACGACGGAAAACGAAGCGAAGGAGTTTCAAGAGCGCATGCGCGAAGGTCAGAAGCTTATGACGACGTCCTGCTGCTCCGCTTACGTCGAATTGGTGAAAAAGCATCTTCCCTCCTTCTTGCCGAACATTTCGCATACCCCGAGTCCGATGGTCTACGCAGCTCAAATCGCGCGGGACGCGCATCCGGACGCAAAGGTCGTCTTCATCGGTCCCTGCATTGCAAAACGTTATGAAGCTGTCCAGAAGGGAATCGACTATGTTTTGAGCTTCGAAGAAATCGGCGCGATTCTCGCCGGGCGCAAGATCGACATCATTTCCAGCGAACCGTGGAAGATTCCGCGCCCTGCGATCGCAACGGCGCGCAACTTTGCGCGCAGCTGCGGCGTGACTCAGGCCGTTCTCGAAGAATCCGGCATCTCTCCCGACTTCAAGCTCGATGCGAAATTCATTAACGGCATCGACAAGAAGACTGTCGGTCAGCTCCGCATCTACGGCATGGGCAAGCTTCCGGCGAACTTTTTGGAAGTCATGGCGTGCGAAGGAGGTTGCGTCAACGGCCCCTGCTCTCTCGCAAAGGAATGACGCATATTTTCCTGTCCGTTTGCGCAAGGATGCCCAATTCGACGTCCTTTGCGCATTCGGACCTGCTTTCCCATGAACGATTGCGGCCGTACTTTTTTGCAGCCGCCGTCGCTCGCATCCCTCGTTCTTTTCCGCTCATCCGAAAAAAAGCGGCGCGCTTTCATTTTCCTGAAAGCGGCCGCCGTATTGCCTAAGCAGGAATTCAGGCGAAAATCATCTTCCGTCGGACATCTCCGTTATCAGGATGACCGCACTGGACGGAGCGGAGGGGAAACGGATGGAAATTCCTTTTTTCATCAACTCCCTGCCCTTCATGATGATGTCCGGACGAATCCGCGGCGTTTCATCCGGATTCTGTTCGACCAGGCAGTAGACCTTTTCGGGATCAAGCCCGGACGGACGCACGATTTCGATGGTCGCGTTCTGCTCCGCCTCCTCCTTGTTCTTCCAACGACGAAAAGCGAAAAGAACCGCTTGCGCCTTGTCCTCGTCAACAAACGTCAGCTCCGTGACCGGCGATTCATGCGGGGCGCGTCCGCGATACAAGTCGCTTGAATGCAAAAGAGGACGAAGTTCCTTATAGGCGTTGACGCCGCGTCGAATCGCTTCGAGTTCATTGTCT
>CAZAAM010000144.1:0-4964 GCA_964483055.1 uncultured Victivallales bacterium | reverse complement strand
TTCGATCGGCTGGGAATACTGCGGATACTCCAAAAGACCGCCTTCGAACGATTCGCTTTCCGATGATTCATCGTGCCCAAGCGCGCCCGGCAGGAGCCGAACGATCGCGTCGATCATGACCATGGCGGCCAGATTCCCGTTCGAAAGCACATAGTCGCCGATCGAAAGCTCGCGCGGATGCAGAATTTCGCGCACGCGCTGATCGACGCCCTCGTAATGTCCGCAGAGGAAGATCAGATGCGATTCCCCGGCCAATTCGCGCGCGATGCGCTGATTGAAGCGCTCGCCCGCAGGACCGGTCAGCACGATCTTCGTCCCGTTCTGTTTCAATGATCCGACCGCTTCGCAAAACGGTTCGACCTTCATCAGCATTCCCGGACCGCCGCCGAACGGCTTGTCGTCGACGGTCTGTCTGCGGTCGTGCGTGAAGGCTCTCAAGTTGACGGCGTTGATTTCGACAAGCCCCTTCCTTGCGGCGCGGCCTGGAATGCTTGCGCCGAGCGGTCCCGGAAACAGCTCCGGGAACAGGGTGACTATGTCGATGCGAAGCGCCACGTCAAGCCTTCACGTCGCCTTCTTCATCCATGACTTCCACGCTGATGCGATCCTTGATGCGACCGGCGGCGCCGGAAACCAAAGAACGCAAGGCGATGATGGTCTTGCCCCGCTTGCCGATAATCTTGCCTCGATCGTCGGCGCGGCAGGCGATTTGAATCACCTTGCCGTTCTCCGATGCAACGGTCTTGACGTTCACGTCGTCCGGATGATCGACGAGCAGCTTGGAGACGTACATGACGAAGTCTTCCAAATTTCTCAGATTCGGCTCCTGAACGCCCTTCTTGGAAGCGGCGACAGTCTTCGGAGCCTTTCCAAAGAGCGAACCAAGGAAAGAAAACAGTCCCATGATGTTGCGGCCTCGACTTTCCTGTTCGGAACGACGCGGCGCGCGGCAGGCGCGAAAGCCTTACTGCGCGGCGCCTTCCTTCTTGAAGCTTTTCTTCTTGACGTACGGATCAGGAACGCCCATCTGCTTGGATTTGCCGGCCTTCGCACGTTCGTAAATGTCTTTCACGGTCGGACTCATCACACCGCCGACGGAGAGCCAATGCTCGATGCGCTCCACATTCACCTTTTCGTCGCTGCGGCGCGGATCGTAGTAGCCGAGCTCTTCCAGCATCTTGCCGTCGCGCTGCTTGCGGATGTCGCAGGCAACGACGCGGAAGCTGATCCAGTTCTTCGCGCCAGTCCGTTTCAGCCTGATTCGAATTTTCCTTCATCAGTTGAATGAATTGCCGTGCGCCGACGACGGCGACACCGGATGAATTTCATAAAGAGGCATACTATACTGCTTCTTTTCTTCTTTTTCAAGTCCGCTTTTCATATTTTTTCAGTTGCGGCGGTCGAACGAGCGGTAACCGATCGCTTCGAACAGATGTTCGCGGCGAATCGCTTCGGATTCCGCAAGATCGGCGATCGTCCGCGCCACGCGAAGAATGCGGTCGTAAGCGCGCGCGGACAGTCCGAATTCTTGAATCGCATGACGAAGAAGCGTCTGAAGCGGCGCGTCCATGACGCAGAACTTCGCCAGATGCGACGACTCCATCATGGCGTTGCAGCGGACGGGACTGTTCTCTCCGAAGCGTGCGGTCTGCATCCTGCGCGCTCTCAAAACGCGTTCTCGAATCACGGCGCTCGATTCCGCGGCGTTCCTGGCGAGCAGCTCGTCATCCGTCAGCGCCGGCACTTCGACATGCAGATCGATCCGATCCAAAAGGGGGCCGGATATCTTCGCCTTGTACTGTTGGATCTGAAGCGATCGACAAGTGCAGCGATGGCGGCGATCGCCCAAATGGCCGCAGGGACACGGATTCATCGCCGCGATCAGAAGAAAACGACAGGGAAACTGAAAGCTTCCGGCGGCGCGGCTCAACGTGACCGTTCCGTTTTCGATCGGCTGTCGCAACACCTCCAGCACGCTGCGACGGAATTCCGGAAGCTCGTCCAAAAAAAGAACGCCGTTATGCGCAAGGCTGATTTCGCCTGGCTGAGGATTCGTACCGCCGCCCAGCAGTCCTGCGTCGCTGACGGTGTGATGCGGAGAGCGGAAAGGGCGGCGTCTCATCAGCGGCGCGGAACTGGTCAAAAGACCGAGCACGGAATGAATTCGGCTGGTTTCGAGCGTCTCCTCGACAGACATCGGAGGGAGAATGCCGGGGAGTCGCTTGGCCAGCATGCTTTTTCCGCTTCCCGGCGGACCGATGAACAATACGTTGTGTCCGCCCGCTGCTGCGATTTCCAAAGCGCGCTTCGCTATCTGCTGACCTTTGACGTCTGCGAAATCCGGTTCGTCGCTCCAGTCCGGCTCTGAGAATATCGTGTTTTCCTCCGCGCGAAGCGGAAAGCGCTCTCCGTTCAAGGCGGCGACGGCGTCGCGGAGATGCGCGACAGGGAAGACATCGATTCCCGGGAGGGCGACGGCCGCCTCGGAACGGTTCTCTTCCGGAACGAGAAGCCTCTTCACGGCAGGCCGCGTCTTGGCAAGCAGCGCCATGGGGAGAACGCCCTTCACGGGGCGGATGGAACCGTCCAACGCAAGCTCGCCCAAAGACATGGTTCGCGCTAAAATTTCACGCGGGACAGCGCCTGTCGCCGCGATCAGACCGAGCGCGATCGGGAGATCGAACGCCGTTCCCTCCTTGCGGATGTCGCCCGGTGCGAGATTCACCAAAGTGAAACCTTCCGGATGACGATAGCCCGATGCATGCAGCGCGCTGCGAATCCGGTCTTTGCTTTCGCGCACGGCCGCATCCGGAAGTCCGACGATGTTGACATTGATCGCATCGCCGGCGCCGGAGGCGTTGAGTTCGATTTCGACCGGAATCGCTTCGATGCCGATGATCGTCGAGGAAAAGGTCTTGACAAGCATTCCCGTCACGCCTTGGACTTTTCAGATCCCATGATTTTCTTGTGGATGAAAATGTAGCCGACGAAGCAGACGACGACGGCGATCAGAACCCAGAGGAAATGGTCCGAAATCATTTGTCCGCCCTTTTGGACCAGCTCAGGATAGCCCATGTCGCTCATGCTGCGTCCGATGGCGTATCCGACGAGCGTCAGGATGGTGGTCCAGATTCCGGCGCCGAGCGCAGTCCACAGGGAGAAGCGCCAAAAACGCATCCGCGAAAGTCCTGCCGGAATTGAAATCAGCTGGCGGATTGCGGGGAGAAGACGGCAGACGAACGTCACGATCTCGCCGTATTCGCGAAACACTTCCTCCGCACGATTCAAGGAATGCTCCGACAGAAAGAAGTACTTGCCGTACTTATGCAGGAAGGGGCGTCCGAGCCATAATGCGAGATAATAGTTGACATAGGCTCCGAGCATGGAGCCGAGAAGCCCGAAGAAGATGACGATGCCAAGCGCAAAGCCGTGCGAGGAAGACATGAGTTCGCCGCGTCCGACCAGGAATCCGGCGGGAATCATGACAACTTCGCTCGGAAATGGGATGAAAGAGCTTTCGATCATCATGAAGAGGATGATGAAGAACAGGATCATCAACGGCTGCTCCATGGAATAAGCCGCGAATTTTTCAATGTACTGGGCGAGCTGTTCGGTTGACATGCCGAAAAATCCTTTCATTTCCGATGTCATCCGCATTTCCTTGCGGGGGATGACTTGTTCTGATTTTTTACGTTTCGACTGGCATTTTCGCGCGTTGGCGCTATTGTATCAGCTTGAAACAGAGACCATCAAAAGAAAATTTTGGTAATATATCTCCGTTTCATACGTTTTTCAATCGTTTCGATGCGCATTGCGCGAAAACGGAAACGGAGTTTTCTTCATGCATCCTGACTTGCTCTCCATTGGCGGCTTCGTCATTCATTCCTACGGCGTCTGCATCGCCGTCGGATTCCTTCTCAGTCTGCTGCTGTGCATGCGCCTGCGCAGTTTCGCCGGCATGACGAAGGATCAGGTCTCCGACGTGTGCATCATCGCGATTCTGACCGGATTTCTCGGCGCGCGCCTGCTCTATATCCTTTTGCATTGGGAATCGCTCAACCACGCTTTCTCCGAACTCTTCAACTTCCGGAAGCCCGGATTCGTCTTCTACGGCGGATTCATTCTCGCCATCCTGTGCGTGATGCTTTACGCCCGGCGCAAAGGAATCAGCATTCTTGCGCTGCTCGACATACTCGGACCATCGATCGCCCTCGCCCATGCGTTCGGCCGCATCGGCTGTCTGATGGCGGGCTGCTGCTTCGGGGCGCCCGCGCCGGCTTGGGCGACTCCGTTCGCAACCGTCTTCCCTGCCGGCTCGATGCCCGCGCTCGCCTACCCGTCGTTCTCCGGAAAATCGCTTCCGCTCCATCCAACGCAGATTCTCGAATGCATCCTGAATCTTCTGATTTGCGCCATGCTCTGCCTCGTTCTGAAAAAAACAAGACGGAGAGGCGTCTCCGCGGGACTTTATCTCGTCTGCTATGCCGCAATGCGCTTCTTCCTGGAAATGCTGCGCGGCGACGTGCGCGGCGACCATACGATTACGTTCACCGGGCTTTCGCCGTCGCAGAACATCGCTCTTTTCCTGATGCTTCCCGCCGGCCTCGCCGTGCTCGTTTATGCGCTTTCCAACCGGAACAAGGAGAAAACGCCCCATGGAGAACAAGTCTGAAGTCTATGAATTGGAGCTCCCGGAGAACCTTGCCGGAGAACGTCTGGACCGCGCGCTTGCCGCGCTTCTGCCGGATCTCTCCCGGACGCGCATCCAGTTTCTGATCCGCGAAGGCAAAGTCTCCGTCGACGGCCGGATGAGAACCGTGCCGAGAGAATCGTTTCCGGCCGGAAGTCGCGTCGTCGTGGAAAATCCTCCGCAGGATCTTCCGGAAAAGGCGGAACCGGAAAACATCCCGCGGGACGTCATGTACGAGGCCGATGCCCTGCTCGTCGTCAACAAGGCGGCCGGA
>CAZAAM010000143.1:0-5016 GCA_964483055.1 uncultured Victivallales bacterium | reverse complement strand
GTGACGATCCGCATGGGGATATTTCGAGCAGCAAGCTCCTGCAGGATCGGAAGAACGCCCGGCTTCAGCTTCGCCTCCCGCATATAGAATTCGCGGACGAGCCGATTCGCTTCATCCATCAGAGCCTCCAGGGGGAGATCGACGCCGTACTCCTGCTGAATGATCGTCGAAGCCTGCCGCAGATTAAGCATGCGGATGCGATCGCGGAAGCCCGGGTGCGGCGTCTTGCCGTGAAGACGAAGGCAGCGTTCGCCGATGGTATCCCAAACGCCCATGGAATCCAACAAAGTTCCATCCATATCGAACAGAACGCCGCGCAAGGAGTTGAAGCCGAGCTTGGCGCGCCGGATTCGAACCGCCAGCGCGTGCGCAGTCTTTTCCGGCCTCGCCGGATCGAACGAATCCAAGGGAAATGCGGCTCCGTCGAAACGCCCGACCGGAAGCTCGTCGATGTCGGGAAATGCAACTCCTGTCGCAACGACCGGAATCCTGGAAACGCCGCCGGAAGCGCGAGGAAACGCCGAATTCTTCTCCGCGCGCGCTCTCTGCAAGAGACGGAAGTCCATGCCAAGCCAGTCGGCGAAAGCAAATTCGGAAATCCGGGTTCCGTCGCGGGGAACGATTGCGCCAAGCGAGAGCGTCTCTCCAATCGTCCGGCGAAGCTCCTCCGCCTTCTGAGGAGGCGTTCCGTCCGAAAGAAGCAGTCCGTCCGCGCCGATGCGAAGAGCCGCGTCCGCGTCGTCGCGGAAGATCAACGGCGCGCCTTCCTCCGTCGCGACCGCGCGAACGGCAAGAAGCGTATCATCGGGCAAGCCCTTCGGATTCAATGTCAAAAGCGTCACGCCGCCGCGCAGCGCCGCGCGACAGAGTTCGGGCAGATTCGCGAGGTTCGCATGCTCCGGCACGGATGCAATCAGAGTCAGACTGTGACGGTCGATTTTCATGATGCCGTATAATATATCTGCAAGTTAAATTTTTTCCAGTCGAATTGCATTCGAAACGGTGCGATGTATATTATGATTTCATTAGAAAAAAATGACAAGAAGGAATGCGCCGCAACCATGCACCTGCTTGAAGTCAAACGGCTGACCGTAGAGTTCCAGTCCGGACGAATCTGGCTGCCCGCCGCGACCGACGTTTCGTTCACGCTCGACCGCGGAGAGACCCTCGCGCTCGTCGGAGAATCCGGTTGCGGAAAGAGCGTGACATGCATGTCGCTCGTGCGCTTGGTTCCGCAACCGCCCGCGCGCACGTCCGGCGAGATTCTCCTGAACGGGGAAAACGTGCTGAAACTCTCCCCTCGCGAGCTCCGACGCGTTCGCGGAGGAAAAATCGCCTATGTCTTTCAGGAGCCGTCCGTCTCCCTGAATCCCGTATTTCGCGTCGGCGCGCAGATCGAAGAGGCGATCCGTCTGCATCGTCCCGAAATCGAAGACCCGGAAGCGGAAGCCGTGGAATTGCTTCGGCAGGTCGGCATTCCCGATCCCGAATCGCGCGCCAGACTTTATCCGCATGAGATGTCCGGCGGCATGCAGCAACGCGTCATGATCGCCATCGCCCTCGCCTGCAATCCGGAGATTCTTGTTGCGGACGAACCGACCACGGCGCTTGACGTAACGATTCAGGCGCAAATCCTGGATCTGCTCCGCTCGCTGAAGAAGGAAAGGAACATGGCGGTCATACTCGTCTCGCACAACCTTGGCATCGTGTCCGAACTCGCCGACCGCGTCGCCGTCATGTATGCGGGGCGCATCATTGAAACGGCGAACGTCCGCGATCTGATCGAAAGTCCGGCTCATCCGTACACGTCCGCGCTGATTCGCGCCGTTCCCGCGCTGGGATCGGACAAGGGGCGCTTGGAGACGATTCCGGGCGCGGTTCCGCCGCCGGAGCGTTTCGGCAAGGGGTGCAGGTTCTTCGGACGATGCTCCCTCGCGGAAAAGCTCTCCGCGGAGGAATGCAGGCGTTGCGAAGAGATCGTCCCCGACATGCACGAAATCGCCCCGGGTCACCATTGCGCCTGTCATTTTCGGGAGACGCTCCCATGAACGAAACGGTACGCCCTCGATCCATGACGCCGTTCATCGTCGTGCTGGCGTTCGTCATCCTGATGAGCGCCATTCTGATCGCATATCGAAATCTGACGCACGGAAACTCCTCGTTCGCCCAGCCGAGCACGGATCAGATCAGCGAGGCGGACGTGCGTCTGGCGCACGGCGATCCGGAGGGTGCGATGCGAATTCTGCTCTCACCCGCACTGCGCGATTCCGCTACGCGCAGAATCGCCGTGGCGCGCTGCCTGATTCTCTCCGGCCGAAAGCGGGAAGCGATTCGAATTCTACGGGAGGCGCGGGCTTTCGCTCCCTGGGATCCGCTTCCGGCAATGCTGATTCAGGCCCTGGAAGAGGAAGAGAACGATGAAGATGAGGACAATGTTCCATCCGCGGAGGATGCGCCATGAGCAAGATTCGACTTCTTAGCGATGAAGTCTGCAATCGGATTGCCGCCGGCGAAGTCGTGGAACGTCCGGCGTCCGTAGTCAAGGAGCTGGTCGAAAACTCTCTCGACGCCGGCGCCTCGAAGATCGTCGTGGAAGCGGAACAGGGCGGACGCAAATGCATCCGCGTCGTAGATGACGGCGAAGGGATGGACCACGACGACGCCCTGCTCTGTCTCGATCCGCATGCGACGAGCAAGATTTCCAAGGAGGAAGACATCTTTTCCATTTCGACGTTCGGCTTTCGCGGCGAAGCCGTTCCCAGCATCGCCTCAGTCTCCCGCATGACGATCCGAACGCGCCGACGCGAAGACGAAGCAGGAAGCGAGGTTTTCGTCAACGGCGGGAAAGCCGTTTCCATCAAGCCCGTCGGCTGTCCGCCGGGGACGGAAATCCTTGTCTGCGATCTCTTTCACAACGTTCCCGCGCGACGGGCCTTCCTGCGAAGCGTGGCGACGGAGGAGCGTCACATCACGGAAATCATGACGAACATCGCGCTGGCGCATCCGGATGTCGCATTCGTCTTGAAACTGAACGGACGCATTCTGATCTCCAGTCCTGCGAACGCTTCCCTCGCTCCGCGCATTCGCGAGCTCTTCGGCAAGGAATACGCCTCCGCCATGCTCCCGATATCCCGCACGGAATACGGAATCGCGGTGAACGGCTTCGTCGCCCGCCGCTCATATCTGAAGGCATCCCGCGCGGAGCAACGAGCTTTCGTCAACGGACGTCCCATCGAATCGCCGGCGATCTATCGCGCGATCAAGGAAGCATGCGGCCCGATGATCGAGCGAGGGCGTTGCGTTCCGGCGATCCTCTTCCTGACGATGTCGCCTGGAACGGTGGACGTCAACGTGCATCCGACCAAGCGGGAAGTGCGCTTCCGACAAGAATTCGAAGTCATCGCCGCCGTCCGGAGCGCGGTTGCGGCAACGCTGCGCCTCCACGATCCGGTGGTCGCGCCGACTCCCGAATCCATGCTCGACCCTGAAATTCTCGACAACAAGCTGATACCCTCGTTTTCACCCGACCGAACGCAATCCGCTGCGACGAACTGGAATGGAACGAATGCATGCGACGGGAGACGCTTCGACGCCCCGAAAACGCTGGAAGGGCTCCTGCAGTCCGCGTTCGTGCAATATCGTCTCCTGGGGCCTGACGCCGAAGCGCTTCGGAATGCGGTCAACATTCATGCCGAAGCGCGCGCGAACGAAGGCTCGGCGAACGCGAACGAAACGGAGCTCTTTCCGGAGCGGTCAAACGCCGTTCGAACATCAAACCCGGAGCCGGATTTTCGTTTGACGGCGGATGACGCGCCGGTCGCGGAATTCGGAAATCAGGGGCTTCGACTGCTTGGCGTTCTGGAAAACTCCTACATCGTCGGCGCAATTCCGGGAGGCTTGGTTTTGATCGATCAGCATGCCGCGCACGAACGAGTTCTCTTTGAACGCATTCTGAACGGCGTGGACGGTTCCCTGTCTCAAAAGCTTCTCATTCCGATCACCTTGGAACTTTCCAAGTCGGACATGGTCTTTCTCTCTCACAATCTGCATGAATTCGAGGCGGTCGGCTTCGAATTCGAGCCGTTCGGGCAGAACACAATCAAATTGAACGCAATCCCTGCAGCCATTCCGCAGGACAACGCAGGCGGATTCTTTTCCGACCTTCTCGCGCGCATCGCCGAAGAAGGATCCGGCCAACGGATCGCGACCGACCTCATCGCGCGCGCCGCCTGCAAGGCCGCGATCAAGGCGCACGACCGGATCTCCTTGGAAGAGGCGGAAGCTCTCCTGCGCCAAATGTCGCAATGCGCCCTGCCCTATTCCTGCCCTCACGGACGGCCAACCATGCTGAACATTTCCTTGAACGAAATCGAAAAGCGATTCGGAAGAAAATGAACCGATGAATCCTGAACTGCGAGGTTCCAATGTCCATTGCTGAAGCGATCCGCCAATGCCCTTTTCTCTTCGCCTTCTTCGCATTCTGGTTCGGCGCATGCGTCGGATCGTTCCTGAACGTTTGCGTTTATCGCATCCCTTTGGGAATCAGCATAATTTCTCCTCCATCGCACTGTCCTTCGTGCAAAGGGCGGATTCGTCCGTGGGAAAACATCCCGATTTTCAGCTGGCTGTTTCTGCGCGGAAAGTGCTCACGCTGCGGCGCGCCGATTTCTCCCCGCTATATTCTAGTGGAAGCGGCGACGGGCCTGCTCTGGGCAGCGCTGTTTCTGCAAGTTTTCTTTGAAGGACGACCTCTCTCGTCGCTCGCCCTGCTTCTTCCGCTGGCCTCGCTTGCGATTCCGTGCTTTCTCATCGATTGCAAATGGCGCATCCTGCCGAACGAATTCACCTATTGCATCATGGCGCTCGGACCGCTGTTCTGGATCGCGCACGATCTTCCTCCGTTCGAACGCGGCGGAGCTTTCCGCTGGGAGAACTCTCTCTGCCTTCGCTCGATTCTGTCCGTTGCAGGGACCCTTCTCTTCTTTTGGGCGTTCGCCGCTTTGGGACGCAAGACGT
>CAZAAM010000142.1:0-5080 GCA_964483055.1 uncultured Victivallales bacterium | reverse complement strand
TGTGCGACAGGAGCAAAAAAGCGTCGCGGCAAGCGCGCACAGCAACAAGGGAAGGATGGTCTTTTTCATCTTGAAGTCGCTCCGGATGGTTTCATTCCGAAGGATACTATACCGCCGCATTTCCAGAAATACAAACGCAGACTCCGCGCAATGCATTTGACGAATCGCATTTTTCGCTGTATTATAATAGGAAACGAAAACCATCACAAGGCGGAACCATGCCCGTTCCGCAACCCTTAAGGAGCGGACGCGAGACATCATGAACGAACCGTACTTCTTCCATATCGCGCTGCATGCGCCGGAAATTCCGCAGAACACGGGCAACATCGGACGGATCGCCTGTTGCGCCCAATGCGGACTGCATCTCGTCAAGCCCGTTTCATTCTCCTTCGACGACGCTCATCTGAAGCGAGCCGGAATGGATTATTGGAAACAGGTCGACTATCGCATCCACGAAGACTTCGAAGCGCTGCTCCAGGCGGCGAACGGCGCGCCGATGCATTTTTTCTCCACCAAGGCGAAAAAATCGTATTGGGACTGCCCGTTCCAGCGCGGCTCCTTTCTCGTTTTCGGCAGCGAAAGCAAAGGTCTCCCGCAAACGATTCACGATCGCTTCCCGGATGACTTCTATACGATCCCCATGCCTGGCCGCTTCCATCGAAGCCTCAATCTCGCCAACTCCGTCGCGATCGCCGTTTACGAGGGTCTGCGCCGCTTCCAGCTTTCCGGAGAGCTGTCATGAAACAAACGCTTTCCCCCAAAGCCGTCCGAAACGCCCAGGCGACCGAACCTGAACAGAACGCCGCGTGCGATCCCGTTGCATTTGAAACGAACCCGCCGCCGCTTTGGCGCAGACTGCTCTCCTTTACGCTCAAGATCGGCGTCTCCATCGCAATTCTCGCCTATCTGATTCTCTCCCGCGACATCCGCTGGAGCGACTTCGCGACGGTCGGACCGCTCTTCCTGCTTGCGTCCTACCTTTGCATCATGCTCCAGCTCTTTCTTACCGGCGTCCGCTGGTGGATTCTTCTCCGCACGGCCGGAATCGGAATCTCTTTTTGGGAAGTCTTCTCCCTTGAGATGCAGGGCGCCTTCTTCTCGCTCGTCATTCCCGGCGGCTCGGTCGGCGGAGACCTGATCAAGGCGGGCATCATTGCCAAGCGTTCTCCGCAAGGCGAGCGCTTCATCGGCGTCTTCTCCATTCTGATGGATCGCCTCTGCGGACTCAGCGGTCTCCTTCTTGCGACGCTTCTCGCCTGCGCAGCGTGCCTCGACGAAATTCGCCGCTTCTCCGAACAGGCGCGCATCGGAATCGCCCTCATGTGCCTTGTCTGCGCGGGCGTTCTCTGCGTCTGCGCCGTCGTTTTCTTCTACGACCTTCTGTACCGCATTCGCTTCTTCCGCTTCTTCCTAAAGATCGCGGACCGCTATTCCAAAGGCATGTTCAAACGGGCGGCGCGGGCCGTAGCCATGTATCGCAGACGCTGGCGGCTGATTCTCGCGCTGATCCTCGTCTCCTGCTTCGTCTTTTTTCCGATTCTCGGCGCGCCGGTCTGGATCCTTGCGAATGCATCTCTGCCCGCCCATCAGGAATACATGCCCTGTCTGATGGTTTCCAACGTCAGTCAAACGATCGCCGCCATTCCCATCTCCTTTGGAGGCGTCGGCACGCGCGACATCGCCGCGACGAAGATGCTGGAGGCGCTCTCCTGGACCAAGCCGGAAAGCGTCACCGTCCCGTTGCTCGTCACGCTGCTTTCCACCCTCGCGCTTCTCTCCGGAGCCGTCTTCTTCATTTTCGATCCGGCAAGAAAAATCAAACGTTAGGCGATTTTCCGCGTCTTCCGCCCTTGACTTTGCCTTTTTCGCAGTTTATTGTACTGACAACACAATGTGGAATATGCGCATGTTTTCCTTCGGATCGCTTCTGAAACACAAACGCCCTTGCCGCGAATGCGCGGAACGAATTCCATCCGACGACGACCAATTCTCCGGGAATTCCGACTGCGAATGCGTCGACCGGACGCAGGTCGTCCAGCTCTGTCCGTGCGGGCTGGCGCGTGCCGCGGCGGATTCCCATCAGGGATTTCGCAGAAAAGGCAACGAAGACAGCTTCGCCTATCACATCGATCCGGAGCGCGACCTTGCCATTCTGATCGTCGCGGACGGGATCGGCGGCAGCTCGGACGGCGACGTCGCGAGCAACTATGCCGTGCGGGCGCTGCTTGCCGCATGGCGCAAATTCAGCCTTAGGAATTCGCCCGGAAAAAACAGCATCGCATCCTTTCTGCGCCGCGAGCTTGAACGCATCAACCGCAATCTGTACGAGGAAAATCTGATCGGACGCCGCGAGTCCCCCATGGGAACGACCATCGCCGTTCTCGTTCTCATTCCCGGATGCGCCGTGATCGCCCACGCCGGAGACAGCCGCGTCTACCGATGCCGCGAAGGCGCGCTCGAACTCCTTACGGAAGATCATACGCTCGTCGCGAACATGATTCGGACTGGCGAAATCTCCAAGCGGGAAGCAAAGACCCATCCGCTTTCCCACGTAATCTACCGCTCCATCGGACCAACCGCGCACGTCTCCCCGACGATTCGTTCCTTCGACCGCAAGTGCGGCGATCGCTATGTCGTCTGCAGCGACGGACTCACGACCGAAGTGGAGGACTCCGTCATCCGCGACATCGTGATGAAGGCTCGGTCCGCCCGCGAATCCGTCAAGCAGCTGATCAACGAGGCTCTCCGTCAAGGCGGCATCGACAATGTCACGGTCCTTTCCTACTACCAATCCTGAACCCGTTCGCCGCATTGCCTCATGGGGCGTTCCGGCGCTGGCTCTCGGACTCGGACTTTTCGTCCGCTGCCTGCACCTTCTTGACTTCCAAACGATTCCTCTCTTCGATTTCCCGACCATGCCGGACGTTTCCGAATACTGGAACGAGGCGCGCGCCATTGCTTACGGGGCGCCGCGCATGCAGGAGGTCTCCATTCACGGCCCGCTCTATCCATGGCTGCTTGCAGGACTGATCCGCATCTGCGACGGCTCCGTCTTTGCCATCCGCTTCCTCCAAAGCGCGATTGCGCTTGCAGCTGCGATACCCTTCTTTCTGACTCTGCGCGACGCCTTCTCCGCGCGACGCACGGCGCTTCGATTCGTCCCAGAAACGTTTCTGTTTTTTTTCGCATTGTGGCCGCCGCTCGTCGCCTTTCAGACGGAATTCTTTTCCGAAAACGCCGCGCTCCTTGCGCTTTCCGGAGCCGTCTGGTTCTTCGGCGGACTTCCTCGCTGCTCTTCGCAGGGACGGCGCGCCGCCTCCGCGGTCGGAGTCGGACTCTGTTGCGGACTGGCGGCGCTCGCGCATCCGTCCGCATTGCTGTTTCCGCTTCTTTGCGCGGGCGCTCTTCTTTTTCGACGGCAAGGACTTCTTTTCGTACTTCTTCTTTCCTCGCTTGCTCTGACGATCGCCCCGTCCGCAATCCGCAACGCCCGCATCGAGCATCGATTCGTTCCAATTCAAAAGAATTCCATGTTCAATCTTTGGCTCGGCAATTCTCCCGATGCGACCGGGCTCTGCCGGATCCCGCCCGGCGACGAATGGCAGGACGTCCATGCGCGGCCCGAAAGCGAGAGGATGGAGCCCGATGCATGGTTTCTGCGGGAATCGCTCCGATTCTTTCGCGAAACGCCGTTCGATGCGATGCGCAATCTCGTCCGCAAGGCCGCGCTCGCCTTTCACACGGAGGAACTGACGACCTGGTCCGACGCCTCGCCGCTCGGACTGCTTTTCCTTCACCGAAACGGCTTCGGATTCTTCGCCGTTCCGGGATGTCTTGCGCTCGCAGGTCTGGGACTCATCGCTTCCTCGCGCGCTCTTCGGCGCGACGCCATGCCGTTCCTGATTCTGCTCGTCGCCGGATGGGCCGCGCAGACTTTCTTCGTCGCCGCCGGACGGTATCGAATCCCCATGCTTCCGGCGGTCTTCGCGCTAGATGCGATTCTTCTTTGCGCCCTGCCTTTCCTGCTCCGACGAAGGCGCCGCGTTCTCCGACTGGCGCTTTGGCTTGCACTTGCAGCGGCATTCACGTTTTCCACATCGCCCGCGCGCGACGTCCGCCTGGAGCGCGACTATGCGCTGACCTGTCTTGCAGACGCCTATGCCCTGAGCGGCGACAAGCGAAAGGCGGAGGAGATTCTGACGCCGCTTTCCGCGACATGGATGCGCGATGCGCGCGTCGTCCGCATGCTGGGAGGCCTTCTTCTTGATCGCGGCGATGTCGCCGGCGCGAGAAAGGCGGCCGAACGCGCGATGGAGCTCTCGCCTGGCAAGCCCGATCCGATGATCCTTGCCGGACGCGTGCTCGCCGCGCAAAAGGCGTTTCCCGCCGCGCAAGCCGCATATCGCGACGCGCTTGCCGTCGCGGACGGATCATCCCGCGCTGCGGCGTGCTTCTATCTGGGAGAATTGTTCCGCATGCGCGGCGATCCGGAATCCGCTCGCTCCTGCTATGAATCCGCGCTTTCGCTCGATCCGACCATGTCCGAGGCATGGAACAATCTCGGCGTCCTTCATGCGGACGACCCGAAGACGGCTCTGCGCTTCTTCGAGACTGCATGCCGCTTCGCTCCGACGGAGGATCATCTATGGAATCGCGACCTTATGCGCGACGTCCTTGCAGGCCGGGAGCCGCCGTTGCCCGAGTCGCAAAATCAGCGGAACGGCAATGCGGACTCAGACGAACAGCTTCCAGTATCCCACGGCGGCGAGAACTAGGATCAACAGAGGCATGATCCATGCCGCATAGAAGCGGACGAACGAAGGGAAACGCATGCCCTTGCCCGTATTCGCTTCGGACAGAAAATTCTTCCAACCCCAGCCGTACCGTGAAACGCAGAACATGACGAGAAGAATCGCGCCTAGCGGCAGCAGGTTGCCGCTTACCAGGAAATCTTCCAAATCGAGAATCGTCGAGCCCTTCCCCAACGGCTGAATCCACGACAGGACGTTGAATCCCAAGGCGCAGGGAATCGAAAGCAGAGCGTTGCCGCGAGTTCGCGCGGAGCTGTGTTCCCGTCTTG
>CAZAAM010000141.1:0-5169 GCA_964483055.1 uncultured Victivallales bacterium | reverse complement strand
TTTCCGGCATAGGGATGTAGCGAATGGCGACGGGCTTTTCCATGGCGTGAAATACGGCGGTCGCCAGCTGATTCCATGACTCGGCCTTGCCGCTTCCGATATTGAAAAGTCCGTTGAGGTCGCGGCGGCGCAGGAGGAAGAGAAGCATGTCCACGGCGTCCTTGACGTAGATGAAGTCTCTCTTCTGTTCTCCGTCGGCGTATTCCGGCGTGTTGGACTGAAAGAGGCCGACCGTTCCGTTTTCGGAAATCTGTTCGAAGGCGCGACAGACCATGCTGCGCATGCCGCCCTTGTGCCATTCATTGGGGCCGAAGACGTTGGTGAACTTCATTCCGGCAATGGAGGCGAGTATGCCGTTGCGCTTGGCCCAAAGGTCGAAAAGCTGCTTGGAATATCCATACATGTTCAGCGGACGGAGATTTTCAATGGTCGTCTCGTCGTCATGATATCCCTTCTCTCCAAGACCGTAGGTCGCCGCGCTGGAGGCATAGAGAAAGCGGATGCCGCGCGAGACTGCGGCCGAGGCGACGAGCTTCGTATATTCGAAGTTGTTGCGAACGAGGTAAGTCGCATCACGTTCCGTCGTTGCGGAACAAGCTCCGAGATGAATGATTCCTGCCAGGTCGTTCGGCAGCTTCTTTTCCGCAAGGAACGTCTGAAATTCGTCCTTTTCCATGTAATCGGCGAAGCGAAGCGCACGAAGATTCTTCCATTTGTCCGAGTCGCCGAGATGATCCACGGCAAGGATGTCCTCCTCGCCGATCTTGTTCAACGCCCAAATGGTCGCGCTGCCGATAAGTCCGGCGGCGCCGGTGACGATGTAACGCATATGCTTTTCGTCCTTTCCCTATGAAGTCCGCACAAGAATCACCAGTCGTAGATGAGAGATTTTCTTGTGCGGCTGAGTTCGTCGCTGCGCGTGGAGGAGCTGCGCCATGGATAAACGGCGTTGTCTGCGTCGTCGGGCAGAGAGCGATTCAGGTCGCCGAGCCGTTCGCGCTTTTCCACGCTGTTGAGCTTATAATACCATTTTTCGGATCGTTCCTGTCTCTTTTGGTTCTTTTTCCTCATCGATTCGGCATTCTTCTTGGCATAATAAGCCTGAACCTCGTCGGAGGACATCTCCGCGATCTGTTCTGCTGTGAGATCCGGCATTTCGGCCTCGTCTTCCGGCGGCTCCAGGGACGTGCAGGCGCATGCGAGCGCGAGACAAAGAGCCGAGAGCGAGCAGAGGACGACGCGGATGTCGGCGGCGAAACGGAACGGCTTCATGAAGGGGCTCCTTTCGTTACAGATGCGTGACGATGACGACCGTTTGGTCGTCGCCTTCGGAGTTGGGACGCTGGGAGAAGTCGTCGACGGCGCCCATGATGCGGTTGCATGTGTCGTGCGGGGGATCCTTGTCCAGTCCGGACTTCAGGAAGACCTCCTTGATTCGATCGACGCCGAAGAGTTCGCCCTTCTTGTTTTCCGACTCATTGATGCCGTCGGTGAACATAAGGAACTCCATCTGCGGATAGAACTGAAGCTTGATCGTATCGAAGTCGGTCAGATCAGAGGGGAGAAGACCAAGCCCGGAACCGTTCGGATTGATGCTGCGGATGTGATTGTGAACGTACATCAGCAGTTCAGTGTGGCCCGCACGAGCGTATTCCACAGTGGACTGCCGCTTGTCGAGAAGGCAGATCGCAAGCGTAATATAGCGTCCGTCGCCCATGTCGCGGTAAAGATTGTCGTTAAGCTCGTGCAAGAGATCCTTCAGCGTGGTGAAGCGCGGGACGTTCGCGCGAATGAAGCTGCGGGTCATCGCCATGATCATGCAGGCGGGAATGCCCTTGCCGCAGGCGTCGCCGATCACGACCAGCAGTCGGTCCTTGTCGATTTCCACGAAGTCGTAGAAGTCGCCGCTGACTTCCTTCGAGGCTCGCGAGATCGCGTAAATGGAGAATCGCCCCCAGCGCGGAAACGCCTGCGGAAGAAGCGAGCTTTGAAGATTGCGCGCGAAAGCGAGCTCCTGATTGATCCGCTGCTGCTCGCTCATGTTGTCGTAGACGTCGAGAATGTTTCGCGCGAGCATGACCTGCCCGCTCACAAGCTTGAGTCGATTCAGCTGCTCGATCGAGAAGGCGGGGTTGTTCTTTCTTCGGCTGTTGACTGCGGCGATGAAGCCTGTCAGGCGTCCGTCGGAAATCATCGGAACGGACATATAGGATTCAATGCGTACCGCCGACACGATTTCCGCCAGGCGCGGATCCGAGGAGTCGTCGATGAAAAGTCCTTCTTGAGACAGCGCGGCCGCAACGGAGTCCTGTTCCAATGTGTTCAAGCGAACGGGATGCGGCGCGTCTTCGCTCTCTCCGGCAACGTCCGCGTCGGAAGAGGAGGCGTAGTCGATTGGATGAATCAAGGCCGGCGGATAGTTCGGAGAGACGCCGACCGGAATAAACGCGTTCTTTCCATCCAAAAAAAAGTAGATGCAGACGCCTTGGGCCTCGACCATGTCGGCGATGTAGCGGGCTGTGATCATCATCCATTCGCCGGTTTGGCGCGTCTTGCGTATGTTGCGGGAGAACATGTTCAGGAAGTTTGTCGTCTCCACGCGATTGTGCATCGCTGTCTTGAGGCGCGTCCGAAGAACGTCGATCCGCCTGAAAAGCGCGACGATCACGGCAAGCAGCAGAAGAGATACGCCGAGATAGATGTATGTCGAAATTGTCATGGATTCATCCTGAAGATTCCGTACCTTATTGCCAAATGCTTTTTTTTTCAACTGCAAAATGCGAAAAAACGCCTTTTTTTAACAATTTTGATTTGCTCCATGGGGCGCGACGCTGTATTTTATGCGGAACCTTAGGAGCTTTTCTATGAATGACTTTCTCTGTGAAATCCGGCGCAACGAGGTCCTGCACGGTCCGTATCGTCGCATCGAGTTTCTTGCGCCTGAACTCGTCGCTGAAGCGCGTCAGGGGCAGTTCGTCCATGTCCGCGTGTCCGAACGTCCTGATCTTGTCCTTCGCCGCCCGTTCAGCATTTGTTCCGCGGATCCCGCGACCGGAATTCTGACTCTCGTCTGCAAGGTTGTCGGGAAGGGGACGGCTTTGCTTGCGACCAAGCGTCCCGGCGACGTCTGCAGCATTCTCGGTCCGCTTGGCACGTCGTATTCTCTGCCTCCGGACGAAGTCCTTCCCGTCGCCGTCGCAGGCGGCTACGGATCCGCTTCCTTGCTTTTTCTTGCGCAGAAGCTGAAACGCCCGGGAGCTTTGCTGGCAGGAGCCAGAACGAAAGACGATTTGATTCTCTTCGACGAATATCGAAAGGCGGGATGGAGCGTTTTCGCGGCGACGGAAGACGGAAGCGAAGGCTTTCGCGGTCTTGTGACGGAGCTTCTCGCAGAGATGCTCCCGAAATGGAATCGCCCCGTTTTTCTATACGGCTGCGGACCGACCCCCATGCTTTACGCCTTGGCTCGGTTCGCCAATGAGCATGCTCTTGCATGCGAGACGAGCATGGATCAGCATATGGGGTGCGGCGTCGGCGCCTGTTTTGCGTGCGTCGTGAAGGTCAAGGACTCTGCTTCGCCCGACGGCTGGCGGTATTCCCGCAGCTGCAAGGAAGGAACCGTGTATTCCGCGAAGGAGGTTTATTGTGGCTGACTTGTCTGTGAAGCTCGGATCGCTCGTGTTGAAGAATCCTGTGATGACAGCCTCAGGAACCTTTGGCTATGGTTCCGAATACGACTGTTTTTATCCCATTCGCGAACTCGGCGCCGTCGTCGTCAAAGGAATCGCTCCCTGGCCCTCCCACGGAAATCCCGTTCCGCGCATAGCGGAGACGACCGCTGGAATGCTGAACGCCATCGGACTGCAAGGTCCCGGCGTCGACGCCTTCCTGCATGACGAACATTATCTCCCGTGGCTGCGCGAGTCCGGCGCGACCGTCATCGTCAACATTTGGGGAAAGTCGCCTTCGGACTATGCCATCGTCGCCGAGCGTCTGAGCGCCTCCGAGGGCAGGGGAATCGCCGCCCTCGAAATCAACGTTTCCTGCCCGAACGTGAAGGAAGGCGGTCTTGCCTTCGGCACGGATCCCCGCGCGCTTTCCGACGTCGTATCCGTCGTCCGTCGCGTCACGAAGCTCCCGCTCATCGTCAAGCTGAGCCCGAACGTCTCCCGCATCGCTGATTTCGCTAAGGCGGCGGAGGCGGCCGGCGCCGATGCTCTCTCCCTTATCAACACGATTCCCGCAATGGCGATCGATGTTGAAACATGGCGTCCGAAGCTTGCCAATGTCACCGGCGGCCTGAGCGGTCCCGCTGTCAAGCCTGTTGCGGTCAAGCTGGTTTATGAAGCCGCGCGCGCCGTTTCCATTCCGATCATCGGCATGGGCGGAATCATGGACGCTCTTGACGCTGTGGAGTTCATGCTCGCCGGCGCGTCCGCGGTCGCGGTCGGGACCGCCACCTTCGCCGATCCTTATGCCCCGATCAAGGTCATTCACGGACTGAACGACTATCTTGATCGTCATGGCCTTGCCCGCGCGGCTGATCTCGTCGGGAAAGTCCGCATTTCGTAAATGAGTCGGTGCGATCGGATTCGACGTGCTCCTGAAGACGGCGCTCCAGCGACGCCGTCGCCGCGCCCGCCGCCTCCGCCGCCGCGCGCTCCAGCATCTTCTTTTCCTGCTTCAGCTCCGCGCGTTCGGCGCGTTCGCGTTCGCGGTCCTGCTTGAACAGCCACACCTGCCACAGCCACAGCAGGCATACGAAGAAGCTCGCAAGCGCCGCCGAGCCTTCGATCAGTTGAAACAAGTCAATCATCGTCAATTCCGTGAATTTCGTGTCATGCATAAGAAAAAAAGCCCGTCGGACGAGCGGCGCAGCGCCGCCCGGACCGGCGGGACAAGGGAAGGAGAATTCGTCGCAGCGAGGCCCGCGTCCCCGCCGGAAGCGAGTCCTCTCATAATTGCGCGAAAAACGGGGCGTTTGGCTGAAATTTTCGTTGAAAACGGACTTAAGTCCTTGATTTCAAAGCCTTCGAGGCGGCCAAAAAAGAGCAAACCCGTCAACACGAAAAACGCAGACAGGCTTGCTCGAAAAAACGAATAAAAAAGGCGCCTGAACCATGCGTTCAAGCGCCTTGCGGAATTTCAGAATGCGGCCGGACCGCTTCG
>CAZAAM010000140.1:0-5169 GCA_964483055.1 uncultured Victivallales bacterium | reverse complement strand
ATTCCGAAGGCGGGAAAAGCTCTCCTGATCCTCCTTGTCGCTCTGATCGCGTTCAAATTCCACATCATGCACCTGTTCGGCGGAGCGATGTTCTTCGCTCCGGAACTCCCGCCCGCTGTCCTGCTCGTTTCCGCATGGGCCTACGCCGCGCTCTTTCTTCTCTTTTTCCTGACGATTCTTCTCGATCTCGCTTTCGCAATCGCGCGGCTTGTCTTTCTGATTGTCAAGAAGACGCCGGGCGCGTTCTTCCAGCAGTCCGCACGCAACAAGGCGAATCTCGCGATCACGATTCTTTCCATCGTTCTTGCAATGATTGGAATCTGCAACGGAATCAGACCGCCGATCGTGCGGGAGACGACGGTCGCAGTGAAGAATCTGCCGCGCGAAGCGGAGGGCATGACGATCGCGGTCCTTTCGGATGTGCACGTCGACGGCCTGACCGACGCGCGACGCGTGCAGGAAATGATTGACGTCGTCAACTCCCTCAAGCCGGATCTGGTCGCATCCCTCGGCGACCTGATGGATGGGCGCGTCGAATCGCGACTGCCGGATCTTCTCCCCATGCGCGGACTCTCCGCCGGATTCGGCGTCTTCGGAGTTCCGGGAAATCACGAATATTATTCCGGGTACGAGGAATGGGAAGCCGCTATGTCATCCCTCGGAATTCGAATGCTTTCGAATGAGGGCGTCCTGCTTCCGAACGGCGTCGCGATCGCCGGAGTCACGGACGCCAATGCCGCCCGCATGAATCTGGATCCGCCCAACGTGGAAAAGGCCTTGCAAGAAATCCCGAAAGGCGTTCCGGTCGTCCTGCTGTCGCACAGGCCGAATCTTGCCCTCGAAGCCGAACAGCACGGCGTCGCGCTCCAGCTTTCCGGACACACGCACGGCGGCATGATCCGCGGCATAGACAAGCTCGTCGCTCTGTTCAACAACGGCTTCGTTTCCGGTCCGTATCGTATTGGAGATCTTGTTCTTTGGGTCTCGAACGGAACAGGAATCTGGAACGGTTTTCCCATCCGGCTCGGCGTTCCGGCGGAAGTGGTTCTTCTGAGACTTGTTTCCGCGGACGAACGTCCGGGATCGTGAAAAAAACGAAACGGATTTCGAAAGGCCGTCAGTCCTTCTGTTGCTCCCGCAGACGATCGAGCACGCTTTTCGGATTGCAGAGATCCTCCGCTCCGCTTGCCAGCAATTCGGCGTAGTATTCCTTTTTCTTCTGCAGATACTGCATTTGACGATTCAAGTCGGCGATCTGCTCTTTCAGGCGCTTCTCCTGCTCCAGAATGATCTCCGCACGCTCCGCGGCGGTGGAATCTCCCTTCATGCAGAGCTTGATGTAGTGTCGAACGCCCTCGATCGGGAGGCCCGTCATCCGCAGGCAATGGACCAGACGAAGCCAGCCGATTGCATATTCGGAGAACATGCGGATGTTTCCATCGGTCCGATCCACGTTCGGAATCAGACCAAGATTCTCATAATAGCGTATCGTATGCGCCGAAAGTTGAATCATTTCGGAAACCTGCTTGACGGTATAGCGCGGCTTCAAATCGGGATCGCCTTGATAAAGAGGCGGCATCGACATGACGGCGGTCCTTTCCTGGAAAAGTGAAAGTTGATGTAAGATTAATATATCGTCCGTCGACCGGATGTCAACGCATTTTTTTTCGGGAATGATTCTTTTTCCGTTTTTTTCTTTGAAAATCCGCATTTTTTTAACTTTTCGGATTGACTGAGAGCCGCTCTAAGGGATATATTCAGACCGGCAAATGCAATTGGAAGACGAGATGAATCCCGCAATATTTATGAAGAGACGTCCCGACTGCGATTCGTTTCTTCGCATTCGCAGCGCGGTCCGTCGGTGAAATCATGCAAAAGCTGAACGAACTGAAACAATGGCTGAGAGACCGCGCGCAGGACGGAATCGCGCTGGCTTTCTCCGGCGGCGTCGACAGCGCGCTCCTGCTTGCCGTTCTGCGCGATCTCCGCGAGGAATCGCCCTTCCGAACCGTTGCGATCACGTTGCGATCCATCTTCCAAAATCCGAAAGAAACAGAAGAGGCGCGGCGCATGGCGGAACGGTGCGGCATCGCGCTCCGCATCTTCGAATACGATCCTTTGGCCATTCCGGAACTGCAGTACAATCCGCCGGACCGCTGCTATTGGTGCAAGCGGCACATTTTTCTTGAAATGAAGAATTATGCAAAAGAATCAGGCTTTCGCTCGCTTATCGATGGAACGAATGCGGACGATATGAAGACACGCCGTCCTGGACTCCGCGCGCTGCGGGAGCTTCACATCGAATCCCCTCTTGCCGCATGCGGCATTGCCAAGGCGGACGTTCGCGCGATCGCACGTTCCATGCGTCTTCCCTTTGCTGACAAGCCCTCGTCTCCATGCATGGCCACTCGATTCGAATACGGCTCGGCGTTGACGGAAGACATGATTCGCCGGATCGTCGACGCGGAGGATGCAGTCCGGCGCATCGTTCCGGAAGCGAGGGATCTGCGGCTTCGCATGCACGGAGCCATCGCGCGCATCGAAGTCTCGCCGGAAGCCATGGGCGCGGTCGTTGCGCGGCATGCGGCCGTCCGCGACGCTCTGCGCGGCTTCGACTTCAACTTCATCACTTTGGATTTGAACGGCTTCTATTCTGGAAGCATGGACTATGACATGCATGACGAGGAGGATTGAATCATGGGAATCGGCTTTTCGGAACTCGTTTTAATTCTGCTTTTCGTCTTAGTCGTATTCGGAGGAAAGCGCATCCCCGAACTCGCCCGCGCGTTGGGACGCGCCTCCTATGAGTTCAAAAAGGCGAAGGCCGCCTTTTCTGAAGAAGGACGCGACCTGATGCAAGCCGCCGAAAAATTCGCGGAAAACGAAGACCGCAAAGCGATGTCGCCAGCGAAAACGAAGAAGGACGAAGAGGTCGTCTCCGTCGAGTCCAAGGTCTCTGCGTCTGCAACGGATGAAAAGGTCAAGAATGAAACAGCGTCGCTCTGACGCCCGCGACCTTCGGCGGTTGATTTCATGGCATGCTTCGTCCGTTTCCGCTCAATGATTCGGAATCGGCGGCGCGTCAGGGGCTTCCATATTCAACACGTCAGGCGGCAGCATGATTTATCGGAACTTGGGAAAGAACGGACCTGAAGTCGGTGCGATCGCGCTCGGCTGCGAAGGCTTCTCCGGGAAGACGCAGGACGAAGCGAATGAAATGATGAATTTCGCAATTGCCAACGGCATCAACTTCATCGACATCTACGCATCGGATCCGGAGCTGCGATCGCGCATCGGAGACGCCCTCGTCGGGCGGCGCGACGAATTCGTCGTGCAAGGACACGTCGGATCCATTTGGAGAAACGGGCAGTACGAACGTTCCCGCGACCTTGCGGAAGTCGTTCCGGCATTTCAAGATCTTCTCAATCGTCTCCATACGGACTTCATCGATGTCGGCATGATTCACTATGTCGATGCGGAAGACGACTTCCGCATCGTCTTCGGCGGCTCCTTCATCGATTTTCTCAAAACGCTCAAGCGCGAGAGAAGAATCCGCCAGATCGGACTCAGCAGCCATAATCCTGTCGTTGCGAAAGCCGCCGTCGAAACGGGACTCGTCGACGTTCTGATGTTCTCCGTCAATCCCTGCTATGACATGCAGCCGCCTGACGAAAACGTTGAAATGCTTTGGGCGAAAGAGCGGTATGCGAACGGACTTCATAACTTCAATGCGGAACGGGAAGCCCTGTACGAGCTTTGCGCGCGACAGGGTGTCGGAATCGATGTCATGAAAGTCTATGCTGGAGGCGACCTTCTCAAGGCGGATCTCTCTCCGTTCGGACGAGCTTTCTCGCCGGTTCAGGCTTTGAACTACGCTTTGACGCGTCCCGCCGTCGCCGCTGTCATGGTCGGATGTCGCTCCGTCGATGAAATCGCACGGGCTCTCGAATGGAATGACGCATCGGAAGAAGAGAAGGACTGCTCGCGCGTCTTGAAGGGCATGGAGAAGTTCACATGGAGCGGACACTGCATGTACTGCGGACACTGCGCCCCCTGCCCTGCGGGAATTTCCGTCGCCGATGTCAACAAATACCTCAATCTCGCACTATCGCAGAACGGACTGCCGGAAACCGTTCGCGAGCATTACAAGGCGTTGAAAAGTCATGCGTCCGATTGCGTCGCCTGCGGGGCGTGCGAAAATCGTTGTCCCTTCTCTGTTCCTGTCCGGGAGCGCATGCGCAAGGCCGCCGAAACATTCGGCTTTTGAAAACTGTCCCGCTCTTTTGCGTCGCCCGTATCGTTCCGTGATGCGCAAAGCTGCGGGCGTTGTTCGATTTTCGACAGCGACTGCTTGCCTTTTTTGCTTTTCATGGTATATTATACGCCTGGTTCGTTTCATGAAACTGTTTTGAGCGATGCTCCATTCTTCGCCCGCTCTTCGATGAAACGGCGCAGAGAATTCTTTTCCTTGCAAAACGACTTCGTGATTCGGGAAATGAACGACTATGAGCAAACCAAATATTTTTCGACGCATCATCTGCTTCCTTTTCGGTCTTGTTTTCTGCGGATTCGGCATCGCAATCTGCACTCAGGCAGGGCTGGGCACGACCCCGATTTCCAGTCTTCCATATGTTCTGAATTTCATCATGCCGCTGTCGCTCGGCGCTTGGACCGTCACCATCAACGCCGTTTTCGTTGTGCTTCAGATTGTGATTCTTGGACGCGAGTTCAAAAAGGTTCAATTCCTTCAAATGGGCGCGTGCCTCATCTTCGGCGCATGCATCGACCTCGGCATGCTTTTGGCTTCTTTTTTTCATCCCGGCGCGTATGCGATGCAGATTCTTGAACTGCTTGTCGGCTGCGCCGTCATGTCCTTTGGGATTGCGCTGGAGGCGATTTCCGACGTTCTCTATGTTCCCGGGGAAGGACTTGTCAAAAGCGTCTGCAAGCGTTTCAGGTTTGATTTTGGATTTGCGAAGGTTGGGCTTGATTCCACTCTGACCGTCAGCGCGCTTCTTCTTTCCATTGCCGCATTGGGCAGCGTGCAAGGACTGCGTGAAGGGACGCTGATCACGGCTCTGCTCGTCGGACTGCTCGTGCGGTTCTTCGTCAAGCGGCTGCGCTTTGTGAAAATGCGTTTCTATCCCAGATCGCCGTTCAGCGGAAACG
>CAZAAM010000139.1:0-5229 GCA_964483055.1 uncultured Victivallales bacterium | reverse complement strand
TGGGTTGTGTATGATTCGTCCCGCGATGCGCACCGTGCGGATGATTTCCACATGGTTCGCAGTCATGATCGCCATCGTCCGCAAGCAGCGACAAACCTCCAACGATGCGGAAATCGGGCCGATCATGGGAATTCGAAGTTTGAACGAGGCCATCATCTCGTCATATTCTCTGCGCCCCATTCCGTAAATCAGCGCAAAGCGTCCCGCAATGATGAAAAGCGGAATCAGCCACCACGCCCATTTGAAAAAGCCGCTCAGGCCAAGCAGAAAGTTCATCGATGCGGGCGTCTCGCGTCCCATGTCCTCAAAGATCGTGACAAAGCGCGGAACAAACACTGTGAACATCAGAATCACGACCAGCAGCGTCACGAAAAGGATCACCGCCGGATAGATCGAGCTCGAAATCAAAAAGCCGCGCAGCTCCTTCGATTCCGACATGAACTTGTACAGCTGGGAGACGACGTCCGGAAGACAGCCGCTCTCTTCGCCGCTTTCAACCAGATTCGCGTAATAGTCCGGAAACAGGTTTCCGTTCGAGCGGACGAGCTCCGAAAATTTCTTGCCCTCGTGCAGTCCTTGGCGCAAGCCGTTTACAAAGGCCTTCTGCTCCGGTTCGTCCGTGCTGTCCGCAATGATGCCCAGGGCGCGCTCCAGAGGAATGTATGAATTCAGAAGCGGCGCCAGCTGGCGCGTCAGGGTGAAGGTGTCGATCTTCGTCCGGTTGAACAGGGAAAAGCCGCCCTTGCCGACTTCCGCCTCGCCCAGATAGCGAACCGGCGTCAGCTTGCGGCTTCGGATCTTGTTCAGCGCCTCCTTTGTGGAGTCGGCCTCGATGAGAATTTCGCGGCTCCCTTCGTTCCGGCTGGCGACTATGTACTTGTACAGCCCCATCGCAGACCTCCGGTTACATCTCCGCGACCGATCGGTTCGCCTCTTCGAGGGTCGTAATGCCGAGCCGGACTTTTTCATCCGCGTCTTCGCGCAGCGTCCGCATTCCGGCGCGGATCGCAATTTCCTCCAGCTCGCGGCTGTCCGCTTCGCGGTTCACGGCGGCGCGAAGCTCGTCGTTGACCGTTAGAAGCTCGAAGACGCCGCAACGTCCCTTGAACCCCGTTCCGCCGCACTTGCGGCAGCGAGAGCCTTCATGCGTCCCGGAGCCGCCGCACGTCTTGCAGAGTTTTCGCACAAGGCGTTGTGAAAGAACGCCATAAAGAGAACTGGACACCAAAAACGGTTCGACTCCCATGTCCAAAAGGCGGGTCACCGCGCCTACCGCGTCGTTCGTATGCAGCGTGCTGAGCACCAAGTGTCCGGTCAGCGCGGCGTTGATCGCGATGTCCGCCGTCTCGCGGTCGCGGATTTCGCCGACGAGAATGATGTCGGGGTCCTGGCGGACGATGTGACGAAGACCCGCGGCGAACGTGACGCCGATCTTCGGATTGACCTGCATCTGGCAGAGTCCGGGCGTCTTGTATTCTACCGGATCCTCGATGGTGATGATTTTTTTCTTGTTGTCGTTCAACGTGTTGATGACGCTGTAAAGCGTCGTGGTCTTTCCGCTTCCCGTCGGACCGACGACCAGGATGATTCCATAAGGAATGCTGATGAGCTTTCTGAAGCGGCCGTAGACTTCGTCGTTCATGCCCAACGTCTTGAGATCGAAAGTCAGCGCATCCTGATTCAAAAGACGGAGCACGATGCTTTCTCCCGTCAGAATCGGAATCGTGCTGATGCGCATGTCGAGCTCCTCATGTCCAAGACGCACGTTCGTTCGTCCGTCTTGCGGCAAACGGCTTTCCGCGATGTTCAGTCCGCCGATCAGCTTGATGCGCGAGGCGATCGCGGGAAACTGGTTCAGGGGACAGGTCATGATCTCGCGCAGAACGCCGTCGATGCGGCAGCGAACGCTCACGACCTCCTCGCCCGGCTCCACGTGAATATCGCTCGCTCCATCCTCAAGCGCGCGTGTGAAGATGTCGTTCACCAGTCGAACGATGCGCGCCTCTCCGGCCATCGAGCGAAGCGTCGATTCATCTTCCGACTCATGGAATTCCGGCTCGTCCTCGCTGCTTTGCATCCGGCTGAGCATGCGTTCCAGGAATGTTCGCCGGACGAAACGGAAATCGGCCGCGAGACCCCAGGACTTCTTCACCTGATACGTCAGATTCGGAATCGAATAGGGATCCGCGACGAGAAACGTGATCGTTTCATTGGTCCATTCGCAGGGAAGGCACAGGTTCGCATTAAAGAAATCGGCGGGCGCGTTCGGATAAGGCGCAGGCTGGCTGAGGTCTCCTTCATCCGGAGCGGGAAAACCGAAGCAGTCGGAATACAGTTCCACCAGCTGCTGTTCGGAAGCGACGCCGGAATGAGCGAGATTGAAATCAGCATCGCGCAATTCCGCGGGGGAAAGCGCGTCGCTTGTCGGGTAGGAGGCGTCCAGCGTGCAGAGCCGCCTTCGCAGCTCCGCATACGCCTTGGTCAAATTGTCCGCTTTCGTTTCGCTCATAGATTGCCCCGTTCGAACTTGCGCAGACGCGAAGCATTCCCCATGTCCGCCTTGCTGGATTCGTCGAATTCATTCAAGGCGTCGATCGCTTCGTTGTAACGCGTCAGCATCGCGTCCACGCGGCTGTTCTCATTGATGATGTGACCCGTGATCAGAACAAGGATCTCGCGCCGCTCAATGCTCGCGTCGGTAGTTCCGAACAGCCTGCGAATCAGCGGAATGTCGATCAAAAACGGAAGAGATTCCACCGAATCGGTCTTTGTTTCTTCGATCAGCCCGCCGATGACCATCGTCTGCCCGTTGTGAATCGTCATGTTCGTTTCCACTTCGCGCGTCGTCAGTTGGGGCGCGCTCACCGTAGAGGAAACAGTCGTCATGCTGACCGTGGAGATTGTTTGGCTGACGTCAAGGGAAATCAAATCCGTGCTCGTAACCTGCGGCGTGACCACCAGCGTCGTGCCGCTGTCCTTGTACTGCACCGTGGAAAGCAGGCTGTCTGTCGCGGAAACGCTTGTGACGGACGAACCCGTGTACGGCGTTTCCTGGCCGACGTTGATCGTCGCCTCCTGATGGCTCGAAACGAGAATCTGCGGAGCGGAGATCACTTTGAAGAACTCGTTGCCCGCCAAAGCGCGAATGTAGCCGAACGTCGTGTCGGGATCATTCGGATTCTGAAGCAGGAAGGTGTAGCCGGTATCCGTCGTGGTAGTGGATTCGTCGGTGGGCGTGGTAGGATTCAAGCTCGAATAATTGGTTCCCGTGCGAACGCTGTTGCCGCCCCACTTCGTCTTTGCGGAAAACTCCACGCCGAACGCAGTCGAATCCGTCAAGGAGACTTCGACCACGACGACCTGCAAAAGCACCTGAGCGGGAACGACGTCAAGTCGATCCAAAAGAGCCTTCATGGAAGCGTAGGTGCGCGGCGTTGTCCGAATGACAAGGCGATTGAGCGCGCCGTCCGCGAAGACGCGAACGGTGTTTTCAAAGATGCTGGACTTGAGGTCGGTCGTCGTGTTGACCGTGCTCGAGATTGTCGATCCCTCCCGCTGTGCGGCTTGCGTCTGCTGTCCTTGACTCTGACGGTTCTGCGACTGGTTTTGCGTATTGACGGATTCCGTGCGCTCGTTGCCGGTTTCCGAATCGATCGTGAAGGAAGTTCCCTGCACGTTGTAAACGACGGCGAGCGCCTTGAGCAGCTGATCCGCGCTTCCGTGCATCACCTTGTAGACGAAAACGGCTTCATGATCCAGGGAATAGGCGCTGTCGAGAATCTCCACCCAGTTGCGGATCTCCTGAATCGCCTCTTCCGTGGCGGCGGACGCGACGAGCAGATTCAGACGGTCGACCGCGGTCACGCGAATCGAGCCGGGCTCTTCCGTGCGATCTTGAATCTGGAGCACGACGAATCCGAGCACCGGGAGAACCGACCGCAGTTCTTCCGCGATCTTGCTCGGAAGAACGTTCCGGCAGGAGAAAACGGCTCGCGGCCAGCGAGATTTCCCGTTGTCGTCCAAAAGCTTGAGCAGTTCTTGGATTTTCGCGATATTGTCCCGCGTGTCGCAGATCAGCACCGCGTTCGGACGAGTGACTTCCACGCAAGTCGCAGCGCTTCCGAGGAAGGGCCGTATCTGTGTAACGACTTCCTTTGCAAGCGCGAATTTCAGCGGATAAAAGCAGACTTCGGCTCCTGCGCCGGGCGTCATGGACAGCTTGGAACGCTGGCTGAACTTGTTCATTGGCGCGATCCGCACAAGTCCGTTCTCCACTGCGACGCCTGCGCCCGAAGATTCGATCAGAACCGCGAGCGCGTTCCAAAGCTCCCTGCGCGTCAGCTTGGAATTCATGTTCAGGGTGACAAGCGACTTGATGTCGGGATCAACGGTGAAGTCGAAATCAAGAATGTCCGCAAACGCCGGAACCACATCCAAAAGCGGCGCGCTGTTGAAAACGAGAGAAGCCGTGACTTCCTCGTCGCCGTCAAGCAGGATCAGCTCTTCATAGAAGGGCGCATTCTTTTTCTGTTCTTGCGATGACGCTTCGCCCGCGGCGGGCTTTTGCGCTCCGCCCTCGGCTTCCGCTTGAGCGATTTCCGCTTTCTTCACGGGGTGCGCCAAATTCTCCACTTTCATTGCATCCAGGGGCGTATCGTCCATGAAGAGAGGATCCACCGTCTCCTGCTCAATGTTTTCCGCCTCAAGAGCGTCGTTCAAGCGTTCGCCGCGCGTCAGAAAACGAAAACGATCCTTCGGCGGCGTCGGATCAACGGGCTCCTCCTCCTTTTCCTTGCCGAACAGCCAGTCCCAAAAACTGCCGAGCGAGTCGTCTCTCAGCGTCGAAGCGCGCCGCCGCGCCGCCTGAATACGCGATTCCTCTTTTTGCACTGAGGGTTTGGATGCGGATTCAGACGGAATATTTTCGGCAGTCGCCGTCCGTGCGGAAGCGTCCGCCGGATTCTGCGCCGTCGCGTCGACGGCTTCCTGCTCGTCAAGTATGGCGGACTGCTCCGGCAGAATGTCTGCGCCGTCTTCCGCATGGAGAAGCGGCGGACACGCCGCGGCCAAGACGCAGACCGATGCGAGTCGTAGGTGTTTTCCAAAGCTGTTCATGAACGTTCGTCCTGTCTTGATTATTAATTTCTGCCGCGGCGACCGCGGCCCTGGTTCCGACCTGCGCCGCCTGACGCGGATTGATTTCGATTGTTAAAGGATGGCCCCTGACCG
>CAZAAM010000138.1:0-5255 GCA_964483055.1 uncultured Victivallales bacterium | reverse complement strand
CTCAAGAAGATACTGCTCATAGACTCTTCGAAATTCGGCAAGGTCTGCATGACCAAAGTCGGTCCTTCGCCCGGATTCACGCCATAGGCGGCGCATGCGGGAAAAATGATAAATCCGGACATCAGAGCCACCACCGTGTCGATGCAGATGATGAACGCGCTTTCTTTCGCCAACGTATGCTGCTTCGACGCATAGCTCCCGAAGATCGCCATGCTTCCAATGCCCAGGCTCAGCGTAAAGAACGCCTGTCCCATCGCCGCCCAAATCGTTTCCAAAAGCCCCGTCTCCATCATCCGGGAGACGGACGGCTTCAGATAAAACTCCACGCCGCTCGCCGCATTCGGCAGCGTCAGCGTCCGCGCAACGAGAAGGAACATCATGACGAACAGGCTGGCCATCAGCCATTTCACTACGCGCTCAGTTCCTTTCTGAAGGCCGATTCCACAGACGAGGGCGCCCAAAACGCAGACGACGAGCATCCAGCCGCACATCTGCCATGGCGAGGCGAGAAACGACTCGAAACAGAAACGCACCTGCGCCTCTCCGCGGACGCCATTCATCGCGCCGGAAAGAAATTTCCACGCATAGGCGAGCATCCAGCCGCTCACCGTCGTATAATAAATCATCAGAACGACGTTTCCTGTGAAGGCGAGGGCTGAGATCTTCCGCCACCGTTTCGGATGCGACGCAGCCAGCGCTTCCGTCGCGCCGACCAGATCCCGCCGCGATGCGCGTCCCACGGCCAGCTCCATCGTCATGATCGGAAATCCGAGAATCGCAAGAAAAAGAATGTAGAACGCCACGAATGCGGCGCCGCCGTAATGTCCGGTAATGTAGGGGAAGCGCCAAACATTTCCCAGCCCGACGGCGCAACCTGCGGAAAGAAGAAGAAATCCGATTCGTGAAGCCAGCGTTTCGCGTGTCGCAATATTCATGGCTCGTTTTCGCTCCTTGGTTTTCAATGGCGGGAGACCGTTCGTTCTTCGAAAAATCGTCTTCGCGCTTGCTGTGGTGGTCCGCTCCGCCAGACTGTTTCAGCAATATAATGCGCGAACAATCTTTTTACAAAGCGAATCGCACAAAAAGTGCGAAAAACGGCATTGCATTTTCTTGAAAGGAAGATATATTTCTGAAAAACTCCCATCCGCTCCGCCCCGCTCGAGCGGCCCTGCGGAGCGAAAAAACAGGATTTAGGAAAGAGCGTTTTTATGACGGAACTTACCGGCAACGAACTCATGGACAAAGTCGTCTCTCTCTGCAAGCGGAGGGGATTCGTTTTTCAAAGTTCTGAAATCTACGGAGGATATAACGGATTCTGGGACTACGGCCCCTATGGCGTCGCGCTTAAGAACGCCGTCCAGAAGCTTTGGTGGTCTTACATGGTCGAAACCCGAAACAACGTCGTCGGGCTCGACTCCTCCATCATCTGTCATCCGAAGACATGGAAGGCCTCCGGACACGTCGATCGCTTCGGCGATATCATGTGCGACTGCCGTCAGTGCAAGACCCGCTTCCGCGTGGATCAGATGCCTGATCCCACGACCTGCACGAACTGCGGCTCCAAGGACCTGACCCCGCCGCGCGAGTTCAATCTGATGATGAAAACCTACGTCGGACCCGTTTTCGACGAAGACCACATCGCCTATCTCCGCGCCGAAACATGTCAGCCTATCTTCTTGGATTTCAATTTGGTTCGTATCGCGACACGCAAGCAGCTCCCCTTCGGGATCGCGCAGGTCGGCAAAGCATTCCGCAACGAAATCACTCCGCGCATGTTCACGTTCCGCAGCCGCGAATTCTCCCAAATGGAAATGGAGTTCTTCTGCTCCGACGACGACGCCATGCAGTGGTTCGAATACTGGCGCGAGGAACGTTGGGCCTTCTATCGCGACAAGCTCAAATTCAAGGACGAATGCCTGAATCTGCATCCGCATGACAAGCTTGCGCACTACGCCAAGGCCGCAGTCGACATCGAATTCCGCTTCCCATTCGGCTGGGGCGAGCTTGAAGGCGTCCATCATCGTGGAACATGGGACATGTCCCGCCATCAGGATTTCTCCGGCGAAAATCTCGAATACCTTGATCAGACGAACAACAGAAAGTTCCTCCCGACCGTCATTGAAACATCCGTCGGTCTCGACCGCATGGTTCTCGCCGTTCTCTGCCACGCCTATGACGAGGACCGCGCCCCGACGCAGAAGGTCGGCATGGAAGACGACGTTCGCATCGTACTGCATTTTCCGCCCAGCGTCGCGCCCGTGCAGGTCGCCTTCCTCCCGCTTTCCAAGAAGCTGAATGAAAAAACCGCAGAGCTGCAGGCCAAGTTCGCCTCCTTCTGCCGCACGGAACTCGACGTAACCGGAAACATCGGCAAGCGCTATCGCCGGCAGGACGAAATCGGAACTCCGTTCTGCGTCACGGTCGATTTCGACTCTTTGGAAGACGATGCCGTCACCGTCCGCGAACGCGACACGATGGCGCAGGAACGCGTCTCCGTCGACAATCTGAAATCCTATCTCGCCGAAAAGATTTATGGCGACTGATTCCAACCCTGGGAGGCCATGTCAATGAGAAAAAGCATTCTTCTCGTCCTTGCCGGCGCCGCTGCGCTCCTCTGCGCTTGTTCCACCTTCGATTCTCCGGAAACGGAAGCGGCATTCCGCTCCATTCGTTTCTTCGCCGAGGGCGACCCCGTCCAGACGCTCGCCTACACGGCGAAATATGAAGAAAAAGATCGCGCGCCTATCACCTGCCAGGTCTTCGCCAATCAGGACGGCAAGTTCCTCCGCATCTATTCCGACGGACGCTACTCCTATCGCTACCTCGTCGTCGGTTCCCGCGGCTGGGTCGTCGAACCGAATGGAATGATCGTTCCCATGCGCGAGGACATCATCCGCATCATTCGTCTGACGGCCTACTCCATCCTGGAGCCCTACCGCGTCATTGACTACGTCGAGGCAGGACCCGTGCCGGGAACCTTCAAGCTTCTATTGGACAGTCGCGTCCGTGCAGGCATGGTCGAATATGCGATCCTGGCCATCGATCCTGCAACCCGCCTGCCCGCTTCCCTGACGACGCGCATGGCCAACGGCATCGACATGGTCACGGAGTTCTCCGACTACCGCCGAACCGGATCGCTGGACTTTCCGCATAAGCTGACGATCCGTCAGAACGGCATCGAAACCATCTGCACGATCACGGATCTCGTTGTCAATCCGATCATTCCCGATTCCGTCTTCGATCTTCGGAATCAGGTCGCGCCCGCTCCGGCGGAATCGACGGAGCAGACGCAGACCGATGGAGCCGCGCCCGCGCAGTCTCAACCCCAAGCCGCGCAATGACTTCGCGTCCTGCATGAATCATCGTTTTAAACATAGGGAAAGGAAACAGCCATGTTGAAAATGTCTCACGGAATTCCAGTCGCTGCAGCTGCGTTGCTTCTGGCCGGATGCGCGACCTCGTCTCCGAATCAGGCTTCACGAATGAGCGGCGATGAAATCAGCGCGGCCGTCAACGCCGAAGTCGATGCCGCCCTGGCAGTCTACACGGAGCCGGAAGAGGAAGTCGCGACTGTTTATGCGCATGGCATTTCCAAGGATGCCTTCGCACGGATCTCCGTCAATGCAGTCGCAAAGGATCTCCTCGTCCTTTCTCTGACCTTCAAGGATGGGAAGAACGCGGAAACGAAGCTCGTCATCGATAAGACGGCCAAGACGCTTTCCATGACGACCGAGAAAGGCGACATCGTCTTTTCCTTCCCCAAGCGCAAAATGAAGATTCTTAAAGGCGAAGCTCTGATCGCCGATTGCGGGATCTCGAACGCAGCCGATCTCGCCTATTTCCTTTACGGGTTTTTTACGGATTCCGTGCGCATCGCCAAATCCGTCAAGCTTCAGTCGCACTCCATGTTCGTGCCGGGCACGAAGGACGTCATTGAAGAAGCGGACTCGGTTCTTGTCGACGGACGCGACTGCAAGCGCTTCGACGTCAAACTCAAGCCTTCCTGCGGCGTTTGGACCAATCTTGTCCTTTTCGTCGCCATCGATGACAATTCCATTGTCCGCATGGACATGCGCAGGAAAGACGGTTCCGTGACGCCATTGCGAATCCACTCCGAGGCAAAGAGCGGCGTCCTGCTTCCGACCAAGATCGTGAATCTTTCCGACAAATCCGAAATCACGGTCGTCGACTCCAGCGTCAAGCTCGTCCCGCCGCCTGAACCGCCGAAGCCGCTCGTCGGAGTGAAGACGCCGGCCAAGGATGAAAAGAGCGCGGAAGCGAATGTCGAGGATGACGAAAGCGAAAACGCCTACGAGTCCGCCGCTGAGGAAAGCCTCGACGACGAAGCGGATTCCGACGAAGACGTCTCTTCCGATGATTCCGAAGACGAGGATCTTCTTCTGGACGAATGATCGCTTTCATTCTTGCCGTCCCCTTGCAGCGAACGATTTCCGGGCGTCCTTTCGCAGGGACGCCCGTTTCCTTCCAGCAAGCTGCAAGGGCTTCCTCCGCTTGTTTTTTTTGAAAATAATGATATATTTTTCCTTTCATTGGCTTTTGCATTCTTTCACCACCTACAAGAGGAACTCATATGCTGGATTTTTCCTATCTCGCCGAAGCGGGATCTGAAAAGGGCGACCTGATCAAAGGGCTGCAGCTGATCCAAAGTCGCGAAGGCTACGTTTCCAACGACGCCATTCGTGCGGCGGCGAAACATTTCGCAATTCCGGAAGCGGAAGTAGAAGGCGTGCTGACCTTCTATGCGCAGTTCAAACGCACCCGTCCCGGCAAGTATCGACTCAGCATCTGCGACGGCACCGCCTGTCATATCAAGGGCTCGACGCAGATTCAGGCCTGGATTCAGGCTGAACTCGGCATTGGAGACGGCGAAACGACCGAGGACGGGCTCTTTTCCGTGGAAACCGTCGCATGCCTGGGATGCTGTTCCCTCGCGCCCGTCCTTGCGATCAACGGCGTCGTCTACGGCAAGCTCACGCGCAAGAACCTGACGAAACTTCTCAACGACTACAAGGCAAAGGGCTGATCCATGGCGGAAATCAAACGTATCAAAGTCGGCGCCGCCAGCTGCGGCCTCGCCGCCGGCGCGGGCGTCGTCCTCGATGAATTTCGCAAGGTCGCGAACGGAATCCCTGTGGTCGAAGTCGGTTGCATCGGCCACTGCTATGCGGAACCCATCGTCGAATTGGAGCTCGACAACGGCTCTTCCATCTTTTACGGACAAGTCAAGGGCGCTC
>CAZAAM010000137.1:0-5280 GCA_964483055.1 uncultured Victivallales bacterium | reverse complement strand
AAATCCGCGAATGCGGAGTTGATGGCTTCGACGGCGTAATCGCGAATCTTGCTGTTCAACTCGAAATGGCGAACTGTTACAGTGACTTCCATAGGCACGCCTCCTGGTTATGGGTTGCGGGCATCGAACCGCATCGTGCCGGTTCGAATTCATGCCAGCGGCTATAGTACATGCCGCATGCGCTTTTGTCAATCTCAAACAAGCTCAAAATCAAAATTTTTTCCGAAAAAATCCGCCCCTTCTCTTTTTTTTGAAAAAATCGCCTTTCCTATTTGACTTTTTGCAGATTCGGCTTATATTAATTGAATCAAATCCAAAGTTTGATGTGCGCCCGTAGCTCAATTGGATAGAGCGTCTGGCTACGGACCAGAAGGTTGGGGGTTCAAATCCCTCCGGGCGCACCATTTTCCCCTTCCACGAAATTCCGCGTCACGCGTCCCCGCTTGTTCCTCTTTGCGCATTCACTCTTCTGGAACGACGATCTGCGGGCGCCGCCGTGAAAACTCCGTCCCCGGACCGGCTTCTCCGTCGCATCGCTATGGAAATCGGAATCATGCGTTCTTGCGCCTTGCTTGAAGGCATGTCGGTCTTCGTCACGGCAAACTGCGCCGGAGCTCTTGCCGCATGCATTGAAACGGAGAGAACGCGTTCTTAAGTCCTGAGGTGCGCCAAATCCGCGTCCCCGCCTCGTCGCGAAGAAACGTCTTGCGCAAAAGATGCTTTCCTGAACCCAAACGCAGGCGGACATGCTCCGCATTCATGCAAGCCGCACGCATGACCGTCGAGCTTTTCCTGTAATTTGCAAGGGAACAACATCGCACGCGGACTTGCAATCGGAACTCAGGCGGGATATAGTAGAAGAAACGCATTGGACAGGGTGTTTCGCGGAACCGTTCGCGGTTCCTTGCCTGCAAGAATGAACGCGAGCGGAGGAGAAACGACATGAAGCGCATCGTGGTGACGGGCGGCAGCGGATTTCTCGGAAGCTGTTTGTGCGAACGGCTTCTGGACGCCGGACACGAAGTCATCTGCATTGACAACTTCTATACGGGAGCCAAGCGCAACATCTACCATCTTCTTGGCGATTCGCGCTTCGAACTTCTGCGGCACGACATTACATTTCCGCTGTACCTGGAGTGCGATGAAATCTACAATTTGGCCTGCCCCGCATCGCCGATCCATTATCAGCGCGAGCCGGTGCAGACGGTGAAGACGTGCGTGCACGGAGCGATCAACATGCTCGGTCTGGCGAAGCGACTGAACGCGAAGATTCTTCAGGCGTCGACAAGCGAGGTCTACGGAGATCCGTCGGTCCATCCGCAGACGGAGGGCTATTGGGGCAACGTGAATCCAATCGGCGCGCGCGCGTGCTATGACGAGGGAAAGCGTTGCGCGGAAACGCTGTTCACGGCGTACCGAATGCAATGCGGACTCCGTACGAAGATCGTCCGCATCTTCAATACCTATGGGCCTTGCATGCATCCGAACGACGGTCGCGTTGTCAGCAACTTCATTCTTCAGGCTCTTCTCGGGCGCGACATCACGATTTACGGGGACGGCGCGCAGACGCGCAGCTTCTGCTACAGGGATGACTTGATTGACGCGATGATCCGCATGATGAACTCTCCGGACGACGTCGCCGGCCCGGTGAATCTTGGCAATCCGAACGAATGCACGATTCTTCAGCTGGCAGAGACGATCCTGCGCATCACGGGATCGAAATCCCGGATCGTCCACAATCCGCTTCCGATCGACGATCCGCGCCAGCGCCGCCCGGACATCACGCTTGCGGAGACGCTTTTGGACTGGCGTCCGACAACAAGTCTGGTCGACGGTCTTTCAAAGACGATCGCATATTTCGACGAGCTCCTGCACGCCAATCCGGAGTTCCGGAATATCCCGGATTGAGCCGGGCGCGCTCTTCGACGTGAAGCGAAAAAGATGCAGGCCGCATCAAAATAACGTTTCTTTTTTTCTTGCATTTTGCAAATTTCAGCGTACAGTATGCTCATTATGCCTTTCTTCGTCTTTTTACGGCGAATCCAAGAACTTCATCCATAGAACAAGGAGTCCCTCATGAAACGTCCCTTCCGCAAGGCGATCGCGTTGCTTTGTCCTCTGCTCGCCCTCTTGATCGCGTCGCCCGTTCAGGCTGCGCCCAAGCATAAAATCGAAGTCGATCCGGATGACTTCGGCGCGTACTTGCTGGTGTTCTTCCGGGATGAGACGCACAGCGTGCATTTCGCATTGAGTTCCGACGGCTATACGTTCACCGCGCTCAACGACGCCAATCCTGTTTTGCTTGGCAAGAATCTTGCCGAGCAGAAGGGAATCCGCGATCCGTTCATCGCGCGCGGTCCGGACGGCTTCTACATGGCGCTGACGGATCTGCACATCTTCGCGAAACGCGAAGGACTCCGTTCCACGGAGTGGGAGCGCGACGGACGCGAATACGGCTGGGGCAACAATCGCGCCCTCGTACTGCTGAAGTCGAAGGATTTGATCAACTGGAAGCACGTCGTCTATCGGATTGACAAGGCGTTCCCGGAAATGGGCGACATCGGCTGCGCCTGGGCGCCGGAAATGTTCTTCGACAAGAAGAAGGGCAAGATGCTCGTTTACTTCACCATGCGAATCAAGAACGGATCCAATCGAATCTATTGGGCTTATGCGAACAAGGACTTCACGAAGTTCGAGACCAAGCCGCAGCCGCTCGGCTTCGACTCTCAGCTCGGCGGCTCCTGCATCGATGCGGACATTACGCTTTACGACGGGAAGTACCACGTCTTCGTCGTGGACAACGGCATTCGTCAGGCGGTTTCGAAGAAGCTGACCGAAGGCTACGTCTATCAGGGCGATCAGATCGTTCCGGACGAAGGCGCCGTGGAAGCGCCGACCGTGTGGAAGCGCATTGGAACGGACACTTACGTTCTGATGTACGACAATTTCCATCCGACGCCGAATGAAATGGCCTTCCGCGAAACGACGGACTTTAAGACCTTCAAGCCGCTGGGACGCTTCAATGCCGGCGTCATGAAGACTACGAACTTCACCAACGCCAAGCACGGCGCCGTGATCCCGCTTACGAAATGGGAGGCGGAGCGTCTCGCCAAGCATTGGAAGCTCGAAAAATATTGACGAAACGCTTGACGCGCTGAATTCGGCGCGTCGCGGGGGCCGGACTTCATGCCGCTGCGGGAGTCCGGCTTTTCCTTTTTCGCGACGGAGACGCCTGGCGTGTCAAGCGCGCCTCATGAACAGGAGCCGAAATGAGATTTCTTTCATCCGGACGGGAAAACGGGAAAGTCGAGCGTTCTTCGATGATGACGCGCGCGTCATTCCTCTTCGGCTTTGCGGCTTCCTTCGCGTATCTCGCCGTCGTTCGGATGCTTCTTTGGATGGACAAGGAGAGCAGCGTCGATGCGTTTTATCATGTTCGGATCGCCATGGAAGGCTGGAGCGCATATGCGGCGAAGACCTTTCCAACCTTGACCGCGTCCTTGTGGGAGCATTGCTTCGCGGACAAGGAGCTGCTTTTTCATGCGCTGACGAATCTCGTGCAGCGCACGGCGCTCGCGCTCGGTCTTCCCGATTTTCCCTTTCATGCGCCATCGCTTTTCTTCGTCGCTCTTCTTTTGCTGGGATTCTCCTTCGCGATGAAGGCGTTTCGCGTCGAAAAGGCATGGCTTCTCCTTCCCCTCCTTGTCGTGATCGATTACCGGTTCACAGACCGTATCCTCATGATGCGGCCGCACGTTCTTTCCATCGCGCTGCTGCTTTTTTCCTGCTGGGCGTTCGCGCGGACGAGAACCTGGCGCGACGCATGGATTCCCGCCGCGTTGGGCTTCCTTTTTGCATGGAGCTATTCCAATCCGCATTTTCTGCTGTTTCCGGCGGGCGCCTTCTTTCTTGCCTGGTTTCCGCATGACCGGCATCGCGCGTGCGCGATTTTTGGAGGCGCCGCCCTAGGGCTTTTCATCGGATTCGTCGCACATCCGCAATTCCCGAACAACTTCCTCATTTGGAAGATTCAGTGCATGGACGTGCCGCGCCTGATGCTTTCCTTCGGAGAAGGGGCGTCTCCGGTCGGAATCGGGCGCGAGGCGCTTTCACGCGGAATCGGCTTTTGGCGATACGACTTCGGTTTGACCGGCATGGTTTTGTTGAATGCGGTTTTGTGCGCCTGCGCGATCGCACGGAAAGGCCGTCGCTTTTTTGTGCCGAGCGCGAACGTCCTTCTGATTCTTGCATTCGTCTCCTACGGCGGCTTTTTGATTGCGGCGCGCGCCATAGAGTATGCTGTCCCGTTCAATCTCCTGCTTCTTGGATTTCTTTTGACGCGGGAGCGTCCATGCCGATCCTTTTGCGAACGGCATCGCAGCTTTTCCAATGCCGTGCTTGTCGTTCTTCTTCTGGCGATTGCGACTTATTCGACGCAGAGCATCGCGCAAAAGAGAATCGAAAAGCCGCCGCTTCGGAATCTTCCGGCTTTTCTGAAGGAGAAAGTTCGGCTGGAGCCGGGCACGGTCGTCGCCAATCTCAATTGGTCGGACTTCCCGCGCCTTTACTATGCTGCGCCGCAATACCGGTACCTCTGCGGACTGGATCCGACCTTCGGCCTTGCCGCAGAAAATCCGGAGACGATCAAATACGCGGAACGAATCCGCATGGGGCTGCAGGCGCCGCATCCGAAGGAGATGTTTGAAAAGACAGGCGCGAATCTTTTCTATGTCGCGCCTGAAAACAGCCGTTTGGCGCTGCGAATGCACCGCAACGGCTTCCATATCGCATTCCAAGACGACAGAGAAGGATGGCTGTTCGTCGTCTTTCCAGAGGATCTTGAGGAAAGGGCGGATGCGGCTCGGTCCGCAGAGCCGATCTCGGACGAATCAGCGACGAAGCCGGAATAAAGCCGGAATCGCCCGAAGCGCGCATTGAGACGGCGGCGGTCTCGTCAGCGGGAAAGAGCGGCAGTCACGGAGAGAATCTGCGGAAGAAGCTGCTTTTTGCGGCTCAAGATTCCAGGCAGCGCGAACAGACGATCCCCGATGCGGCGATACGGAAGGTTCTGCATGATCTCGTCGGATCCGGAGATCAGCAGTTCGGAATTTTCGCGTACGGCGTCGGTGACAAGCAGTCCGATGAAGTCGAATCCTTCATCGGCGCGCAGTTTTTCCATGGTCTGCAACAGCTCTTCCACGCGCTGATGCAGAAGCTCCAGATTGGTTTCTTCCACCTGCGACAATGCGAATTTGAAGTCGCCGCTTGCATAGGACTTGC
>CAZAAM010000136.1:0-5362 GCA_964483055.1 uncultured Victivallales bacterium | reverse complement strand
TAGAGTTCGCCTCGCTTGAGGTATTCGTTGTTCAGCGTGGTGATTTCCAGTTCTCCGCGCGCGGAGGGCTTGATCTGCTTTGCGAGACTTACGACGCTGTTGTCGTAGAAGTACAGCCCGGTCACGGCAAAGTTCGACTTCGGGTTCTGCGGCTTCTCCTCGATGGAGATTGCACGGCCGGATTCGTCGAACTCAACGACGCCGAAGCGTTCCGGATCGCAGACGTAATAGCCGAATACGGTCGCCCCCTTCGGGCGTTCGACAGCGCGTTTCAGAAGCTTCGTCAGGTTCGCGCCGTAGAAGATGTTGTCGCCGAGCACGAGGCAGCAGGAATTCGTTCCGATGAATTCTTCTCCGATCAAAAAGGCCTGCGCGAGCCCCTCCGGCTTCGGTTGAACCGCATAGCTCAGCCGGATGCCGAATCGAGATCCGTCGCCGAGCAGACGCTGAAATGAAGCCTGGTCCTCCGGGGTGGTGATGATGAGAATGTCGCGGATCTTCGCGAGCATGAGCACGGAAAGAGGATAATAGATCATCGGCTTGTCATAGACGCCGAGCAACTGCTTGGATACGCCGCGCGTCGTCGGATGCAGACGGGTGCCGGCTCCGCCGGCGAGCACGATGCCTTTCATCGGAACTTCTTGACAGATTTTCATGGAACGCTCCCTGTTTCGGATTCTCGGACTTATTTCAGCGTGCCGAGACGCTCGCGGTTGTAGTTGCCCTCCTGCACGCGTCTGCACCAGCCGTCTCGGTTGTCCAAATACCATTGGACGGTCTTGCGGATGCCGCTTTCGAAGGTTTCGAGCGGCTTCCATCCCAGTTCGCGCTGAATCTTGCCTGCATCGATGGCGTAGCGCAGGTCATGTCCCGGACGATCCTGCACGAACGCGATCTGCTCTTCGTAGGACTTCCCGGAAGGATTCGGGCGCAGCTCGTCGAGCAGGCGACAGATCGTCCGAACCACGTCGATGTTGCGCTTCTCGTTATGTCCGCCGATGTTGTAAGTCTCGCCTGGGACTCCGGTCGTGACGACGAGATACAATGCGCGAGCGTGGTCTTCCACGTACAGCCAGTCGCGAATCTGGAGACCCTTTCCATAAACGGGAAGCGTCTTCCCGTCAAGCGCGTTCAGGATGACGAGCGGAATCAGCTTTTCGGGGAAGTGGTACGGCCCGTAGTTGTTGGAGCAGTTGGTCACGATGGTCGGGAGCCCGAAGGTGCGCTTCCATGCGCGGACGAGGTGATCGCTGGAGGCCTTGGTGGCGGAGTAGGGCGAGCTGGGCGCATACGGCGTCGTCTCGCGGAAGAAGTCATCCGGACCGTTCAGATCGCCGTAGACCTCGTCTGTGGAGATGTGATGGAAACGGAACGTCTTTTGAGCTTCCTCGTTGAGAGAATGGAAATATTTGCGCGCCGCTTCCAGCATCGTGTACGTCCCGACGACATTCGTCCTGACGAAATCGCCCGGTCCGTCGATGGAGCGGTCCACATGGGATTCCGCCGCGAGATGCATGACATGCGTCGGCTTGAAGTCGGCGAAGACGCGATCCAGTTCCGCCTTGTCGCAGATGTCGACCTTTTCGAAGCGGAAGCGAGGCGAATCCGCGACCGGAGCGAGCGATTCCAGATTTCCCGCGTAGGTGAGCTTGTCGATCACGCAGACCGAGTCGGACGTGTTTTGAATGATGCCGCGGACGACCGCGGATCCGATGAATCCGGCTCCGCCTGTGACCAAGATGCGATTGCTCATGCGATGTCCTTTCGTTGTCGTTTCACCGGGACGGTTTCATCGGCTTTTCGCTGCTCTCGTTCATCAGGTTTTCGCAGAGCTTGGAATCGCCGGACACTTCCCTGTGAATGAAATATAGCAGACGTATGTTTTTTTTCTTGCAAAAATTCTCGATGACCGTGCGAAAATGCGGAGAAATTCGGTCGATTGTCACGATAATGACGTAAAACGGGGTCTTGTCGTAGATTTTCTCCAAGTCGGAACTGTCGCCGATCACCTTCAATCCGTAGACGTTTCGCCCGAGAAGATTGCGATCTTCGTCCAGTGCGCCGAGAATGCGGAAGGGCCTCTGCAGATAGTAGCGGCTGTACAGGAACTGAAGGTAGAGACGGCATCCGAGTCCGCTGCCGTATATGATTGCCGTCTGCGTGGAGTCGAACAGCCGAGTCTTCAGGAAGAAAGTGCGGAGACCGAAACTTTCGAAAAAGAACAAAAGCAAGCGTTCGCCGCAGATCAGGAAGAGCGTGATGAAAAAGAACATCAGATGCATCCGGAACATCTCTTTCGTCGGCCGCGGATCGAGGATGGCGAAGTCGCTGTTGTGCAGAATGCAAAGCGCCCCAAACGAGATCAATGTGGAGAAGAACAGCGCCTTGAACAGTTGCCAGTAGCGGTCGATGCCGGCGCGAAGCCAGATGGTCCGATAGACTCCCGAAAAGCAGAGAAAGAGAATCGGCGGTCCGAGGACCGTAAGAATCCCCGTAAGCTTCAACGCCGCGAGAACAGGAATGCCGAACAGCCATGTCGTCGCAAAGTATCCGAACAGCAGGGCGATGAGGTCGTAAATGGGATGGAGAGAGAGCATCAGAACCGTTTTGCGCGGAAAGCGCAGCCCCTCGGAGAGAAGCGTGAACGTGTCCAGCGACTCGATGCTTGCCAGTCGAAGAATCTGAAAGACGACGACGATAAGAATGATGAATACGATCGTATTCAGACGCGCGTCCTTGGCGATCAGAATGTTGACGACCGCCGTCAGAGCCAGAAGCGCCGCGATCGAATAAATCGTCAGCACGGCGCGGCTTGTCTTTTTGTTCGCCTGGCGCAGAATGCGATGGTGAAGATGGTCGCAGTCCGCCTCCATGATGTTGGCGTCCGGCACGTCGAGCTTGTTGTTCGGCTCTTTATGCAGAAGATGCCGTATGCTGCGGCGCCAGACCGCAAGTATCACGTCGAAGATCGGAATGCCGAATGCCAGCAACGGAACGATGATGGAAATGACTGTGACGGATTTGCTGGTCAGCTCCATGCTGACCGTCGCAAAGAAAAGTCCGATGAAGGTCGAACCTGCGTCGCCCATGAAGATCTTGGCGGGCGAAAAGTTGTAGCGCAGGAAGCCGAGACAGGACGCGCAGAAGATCATCAGGAGCATGATCAGCTCCTGCGAGCCGCCGGAAAGAAAAGCCCAAAGCGCGAGGCAGATCGCGGAAATCACCGCCAGCCCCGCCGCCAGCCCGTCCAGGCCGTCGATCAGATTGAACGCATTGATGATCAGAACCGTCCAAAACACCGTGATCGCCATGCCGACGTACCACGGGAATACGATGCCGAACAGCACGCGCATGCCGCCGCCGAATTGATAGATCAGGATGCCGGCAAGAATCTGCACGCCAAGCTTGACGAAACTTTTCAAATCATATCGATCATCGAGCATGCCGGTGGCAAAGATCAGCAGGCACGGAAGCCAAAACACGCGGAGGAAGCGCATCAGCGCCGTGTTCGTGAAAAAAACGTCCGATTCCGATTGCAGAAAATAGAGACCGACTCCGAAGAAGAAGGCCAGAACGATCGCAATGCCGCCGCCGCGCGGAACCGGCTTCGCATGGATATGACGCCCTTTTGGAATATCCATGAAGCCGAAGAAGGGAAGGACCGCGATCCCAATGCGCGTCAGGAGCAGCGAGACGGCGAAGGCCGCGCAGGGGAAGACGAGCATTTTTGAAAAATCAGACAAATGTTCAAGCATCTTTGCTGTCTCCGATTGGATTCTTCCTTTTGCGTCCAATGAAGCGGAGCTCCGTTTCCGGAAGCGCTTCCGCACGCCGCATCTTTCTCATTGTCATTGTAATTCGCTCGCTTTCAATGAAAATAGAAGAAAATCAGCCGAGAAATTTCACATTTCAGCAAATATAATGTAACATCTTTTCCATGAAAAACAAGCAGAGCTCCTTTTTTCAAAGAAAGAATCGCCGTTTTCCAATGCCTCGCATGCGCAGACTGGAAGCGGCGAAAGATATTTTCTCATCCGATTTCATTCAGTTCTCCCGCAAGGCGCGCATGATCTCTTCGAAAGCTCGGCGCTGCTCTTCTAGATTCGCCTTCGGGAAGAGCTCGTCCAAACTGCGAATGCGCTCGGAAACGCCCCCCGGCAGATCCGAGAGGAACGGAGAGGGGCGATGCTGCTCGTATTGACCGTATTTGAACCGCCGGCGCGCCATGGAAAGGAACAGCGCCTCTTTCGCTCGCGTGATGGCGACATAGAAAAGCCGCCGCTCCTCGTCAAGTCCGCGTTCGTCTTCCGACAGTGCGCGGTCGTGTGGAAACAATCCTTCTTCCATGCCGACGACAAAGACGACGGGATACTCCAGTCCTTTCGCCGCATGAATGGTGGAGAAGGTGGGGGCGATTCGTCCGTCGTCGCGTTCCGTGCGGTCGTTGTCGTCCATCAGAGAGTACTTCTCGATGAAGTCGGCAAGCGTCGGCTCCTCGTTCTCCGGGGAGCGCCAGTCGCGTTCGAACATGGCGATGAAGTTCAGGAATTCAAATACGTTTTCCTGACGGGTCTGCGCTTCCTTGACGTCCTTGTACAGACGCTGAAAGCCGTCGAGATAACCGACTGCATGCAGATATTCGCGAGCTTTTCGGGAGAGATCGCCCGGCTTGCGGAATTCCTCGCGTGCGTTTTTTATCGCATCGTGCAATCTCTGAGAGGCCCTGGCTGCGGCGGGCGTCACGGAATCGTGAAAATCCTTTTCTCCCAAAATCTTCGCAAGCGGGAATCCCGTTGCGCGTCCCAGATCGCGAAGGCGCAGAATCGCCTTTTCGCCGATGCCGCGCGGAGGGATTGCAATAATGCGGAGCAGACTTTGGCTGTCGCGTTGGTTGACGATCAGCTTCAAATAGGCTGCGGCGTCCTTCACTTCCTTGCGCGGAAAAAAAGCCTGCCCGCCGATGATCTTCGGACGGATGCCGCGCAGGTGAAACTCCTGTTCCAAAAGCCGGGAAAGATGGTTGGACCGGTAGAGTACGGCGAAGTCGTCGTAGCTGTAGTCCGGATTCGCATGGAGCAGTCCTTCCATCGTGTCCGCGACGAAGCGCGCTTCGCATTCGCCGTCGTCGAGGATCGCAAGGCGCACTTCCTCGCCCTGTCCGCGGTGCGACCACAGACGCTTTTCATAGCGGGCGCCGTTTTTGGCGATAACGCAGTTCGCGGCCTCCAGAATGCTGTTGGTGGAACGGTAGTTCTGTTCCAGTTTGATTTCAAGGGCGCCTGGATGCCGCATCGGAAACTCGAGGATGTTGCCGATGTCCGCGCCGCGCCATCCGTAGATGCTCTGGTCGTCGTCGCCGACG
>CAZAAM010000135.1:0-5364 GCA_964483055.1 uncultured Victivallales bacterium | reverse complement strand
TTTGCGTAGCTTCTCCAGTTCCTTTCGACGAAAGACGCGTTCGGAAAGCTGCGGATCCGGCGCTTGCGTATCGTGTTCCAGCGGCGCTCGTCCGCGATGAATCATGCCATGCTGCTTCAATGGAAGATCCTGCTCCAAAAACGATGCGAACGCATCGTAGCAGTCCGGACAACCGAGCAGACCGGTCTTCAAAAACGTCTGCGTCTCCAGTCCGCAGGTCGGACAGGAAATCTGCGGAGGCGACGGCTTTTCCTCCTTGCCGGAAGCTCCTTCGCTGAACGCCAGTCCCGCGTTCTCGGCAAGCGTCTGGGAAAGACGCTCCAGCATTTCCTGCAGGTGCGGATCATCGAACGGATTCGCCATCCCGGCGCGCTTCCGCGCGCAGTCCGCGCAGATGTGAAGCGCGTGCTTCTCGCCGTTGACGAATTCCTGTATGTGTATGGTGGCCGGCTTGGTTTTGCAAATCTGGCACAGCATGATTGATTCGCCTCCTGTTGCGCGGAGGCTTCGCGCGCGGTGCGCGCCTCCGCATACGCGCACAATGTAACACGCCGCAAAGGAAAATGCAAGCCGTCGCGTCAAGAATCCGCATCGCCGGTCGATCGGACCGCTCCCGTCTCGCGGCTTCGGAGCGTCCTGCCGCGGCGCAATTGCAGAACAAGCCAAACGAAAATCGCAAGATTCAATGCAAGCGAACACCAGTCCAAGGCGCCGCCGCTGCGCAACGCGCCAAGGGCTTCGAACGGAATGTAGACCGCCACGCTCAGAGAGCAGAAGATTCTCCCCCAGTTCCGCAGATGCCAAAGTCCGTAGAACTCGATTGCGCGTACGACGGCGTAGGTCGCTGAGAAGCATGCTCCCAAATACAGATGAAATCCGGAAAAGCGTCCGAGAAACGCCTTGACGCCTCCAGGCAGATTCCGATCCCAGTCCGACAGCAGCCCGCCCAGCGTTCCATCCGGATTCTTCGCCAAATATCCCAAAAGAAGAATCAGAAACAGAATCGCCAGCGCGCAATACGCCAGCGACATCAAAGCGATTCCTCTTAGAATGCGGTCCTCCTTCCGCATCGTTCCCCCTCCTTTTTTTTGATTCGTTATGCGTCGGACGCTGCTATGGCGTCGGCTTTTTCGCGTCGGGCACGCCTTCCCAGCCGGATCCGAACCGCAACGTTTGCAGAACGCCATCCTTTTCCTGCACGATCAAGACGCGCAGCGTCGGAAACTCCCTGGTCAGCTCCGGCACGATTTCAGGACCGCGCAGGAAGATCGTCGTGGACAGCGCGTCGCTTTCGATTCCTGTCGGCGCAATCGCCGTGACGGAAATCCGTCCGGTCGTCGGGCGACCGGTGCGCGGATCGACGATATGCCCGTATCGAACGCCGTCGATGACCGTGTTGCGCTCGTAATTTCCGCTTGTGGAAATGGCTTCATTCAGCACGGGCGTCACGCCGAAGAACGATTTTCCGCGCAAGAACGGGTCGCGCAGTCCCGCTCGGCATGCCGTTCTGCCCGGCGGGGGATCCGGAAGAGCCAGAATGTTGCCGCCAAGGTCGATCCAGCCGCATGAAATTCCGTTGCGCTTCGCCTCCGCCGCAGCAAGGTCAAGCGCATATCCTTTTGCAATGCCGCCGAGATTGATTGACATCCCTGGCGCAGTGAAGCGGACCGTCCGCTTCGCATCGTCGAATTCCACTTTGTCCAGACCGACGTGCTTCTTCGCTTCCGCGATCTCCTCTTCGGTCGGCGCATTCTCGCGCGGATTGCCGAAGCCCCAAAGGCGCATCAACGGATCGATCGTGACGTCGAACGCTCCTCCGGAAAGTCTGTAAAAGCGGCGCGCCTGCGTCAACACGGACCAAAGCTCCGGACTGCATTCGAATGGAGCGTCATACGCCGACGCGTTCAAGCGCGAAAGCTCGCTCTTCGGATCGAAGATGTTGCACGTCCCGTTCACGGACTCCAACGCCGCACGGCACAGAGGAAGAGCTTTCCGAATCCGCGCAAGGTCTTCGTTCTGAAGATCGATGGCTGCCGCTGTGCTCATCGTGCGGAAGATCAGACTCTGACGTTCAAGCTCCGGCGGCTTCTCGCGCTTCGGCCATGGAAGCCCTATCCGCTCCGCAAGCGATGTCGCAGCGTTTCGGAAAGCGTTGCCCAGCGTCATCCGTTCCCGCCCCTGCGCCGTCGATCCCCAGGGATTCCGTTCCGGAGCCGATTTGGAATAGAAATAAAATGCGATGAACGCGACGCCGACCAGCAGAACGCTGCGGATCGCGGTGCGACGGATAATCGATTTGTTGTCTTTGATCATGCGTCATGCCCTCGGATGAAACTGACGGAACACGGAAAGAAGCCGGTTCTTGTCCACGTGCGTATAGATTTGAGTCGTGCTGATGTCCGCATGCCCCAGCATCTCCTGAATCACGCGCAGATCCGCGCCGTTCTCCAGCAAATGGCTTGCGAACGAATGACGCAGCGTATGCGGATGGATCTCCTTGCGGATGCCCGCGCGGCGCGCAGCCTCCTTGACGATCATCCAGACGCGCTCGCGATCCAGTTCGCGCCCATGATTGGACAAGAACAAATGGGAATCGTTCCCGTTTTTCGCCAACTCCGGACGGGATTTCTCCAAATAGCGGTGCAGAAGATTCACCGCCACGCGGCCGATCGGAACAATGCGTTCCTTCGAACCTTTGCCAAGCACGCGGATGGAACGCTCGTCGAAGCGGACCGCGCCCATATGCAGGGATACGCATTCCGAAACGCGCAGTCCGGCGGAATACAGAAGCTCAAGAATGCACCGATTGCGAAGAGAAAGGGGATCCTTCGCCGATGCCGGATACGCCGCCAGAAGCGCGTCAACCTCCTGCGCAGAAAGAAAATCCGGCAGAATTCGCCAGATTTTCGGCGAATCCATCACATCCGTCGGATTGCAGGGGACGATCCGTTCCTGAAACAGATAGCGGAACAGGACCTTGATCGAGACCAGACGGCGTGCAACGCTTGCTGTTTCCATGCCGCGTTCTTCCCGGCATTCCAACAAGTAGTCTAAAATATGCTCCCGTTCGACCTCCGCGAAACTTGAGACGCCGTGCGCGTGCAAATGTTTGACGAAGTCGCTGAGATCGTTTCCATAGGCGGCGACCGAATTGCGGCTGAGGCCGCGTTCCACGGTCAAATATCCATAGAAATGGTTCAGAATCCGTTCCACTTCCAGAGACCGCCTTTCTCGTTTAAAATGAGAATGGCGAGAGCGACGGGACTCGAACCCGCAACATCCACCGTGACAGGGTGGCACTCTAACCAATTGAGCTACGCCCCCGCAGTATTTTGCGTTCTCATACTATAGACCGAAATAACGAAAATGCAAATGCGTTTTTAAAAAATCCGCATTTTTTTTTACGAGAACGCGCTCTTTTTTCGAAAAGAAGGACGGAAAAGCATGACGATGTCGCGCCAAGAGCGCGAACCGTTCCGAAACGCAGCGGATCGACAAAGTTCTCACGTCAGCCCCGCACGGACTCGTTCTCCCATTCCGTATGGAAGAATTCTCCGCGCCGGCGATCCGTCCGTTCATACGTATGCGCGCCGAAGAAGTCGCGCATCGCCTGCAGCAGATTCGCGGGCAGGCGCTCGCTCGTCGTCGCATCGAACCATGTCAGCGCGCTGGCGAACGCTTGGATCGGCATGCCGCTGAGAAGCGCGTCGGAGACTGTCGCGCGCCATGCGAATTCGCATCGTGCGAGTTCGGCGCGGAAATAATCGTCGCAGAGCAGATTCGGAAGAGCCGGGGCGCGCTGAAACGCATCGGCGATGCGGTCCAGAAAAGACGCGCGAATGATGCATCCGCCTCTCCACAGACGCGCGATTTCGGCAAGGTTCAAATTCCATCCATGCGCCGCGGACGCGGCGCGCATCAGTTGAAAGCCTTGCGCATAAGAGCATATCTTGGAGGCGTACAGCGCCTGACGGACCTGTTCGGCGAACTTCATGCGATCTTCGGAAAACGTGCGAGCCGTTTTCGGCGTCCGTTTCGCAAGCCTCGATCGGAGGCTCTTTTCCGCGGAAGTAAGACGCGCGAAAACGGCCTCGGCCAAGGTCGGAGCGGCAACGGAAAGCTCCAATGCGCTTTCCGCCGTCCATTTTCCCGTCCCCTTCTGGCCTGCCGCGTCGAGAATGACGTCGACCATCGGCAAGCCCGTTTCCGAATCCTTCTTCTTGAGAATCTTCGCGGCGATTGCGACCAAATAGCTGTCAAGCTCCGTTTCATTCCACGCGGCAAAAACGTCGCCCGCTTCGGACGGAGAGAATCCGGCGCGCTCGCGCAACAGCCAGTACGCCTCGCAGATCATCTGCATGTCGCCGTATTCAATCCCGTTGTGCGCCATCTTGACATAATGTCCGGAGCCTCCCGGCCCGATCCATTCGCAGCACGGCGCGCCGTCCGAATCCGCCTTCGCCGCAATCGTCCGCAGGATGCTCCGCAGAGCCGGCCATGCGGCAGGATCGCCGCCGGGCATGATGGACGGTCCGTTCAGCGCGCCGGTTTCGCCGCCGGAAATTCCGGCTCCGACATACAGGATTCCGTATTCCGCAAGACGCCGCACACGCCGTTCCGTCTCCGAAAAGCGGCTGTTCCCTCCGTCGATCAGAATGTCGCCCTCTTCAAGATGCGGCAGGAATCGTTCGATCAAGTCGTCGACGGGCGCGCCGGATTTCACCATCATCAGAATTCTTCGAGGACGTTCCAGCGATGCGCAAAAGTCCTCTGCGCTTTTGAAGGGAAGGAAGCGCAAGCCTTCCGCCGCAGCGCGGAAGAATGGAACCAGCTTTTCCTCCGTCCGGTTCCAGACGGCGCAAGGGAATCCGTTCCTCTCCAGATTTCGAGCGAGATTCGCCCCCATGACGGCCAGTCCGGCCACGCCGATCGCAGCCTTGCTCATTCGACTCGCATCTCCTTTTTTTCCCTCCGCTCGTCCGATGCGCTTCTCGACGGCGTCCGCTCGTCGGAAGGCGTCGTATCATTCGAACGATTTGAACGCATCGACCAGAAGGTCCCGTTTCGGGTTCTCTTCATAGTCGATCATGACGAACGATCCGTTCGTCATGGCGGAATAGCGAATGCCCCAAATGTACAAGCATCCGCTTTCCTTGATCTTCTCCAGCTTCTTCCTTTGTCGCTCCTTGGTTCGGTCATACTTGTAGAACGCGACCTGTCGATCCGCCACCGACATGTTGAAGCCGGACTGCGCGTGAACCGGCCCCGGCTCCATAGGACAGTTGAAGGTTCCCTCCGTCCGGCTCAGCATGTGACGAGCAAGATCCTGAATGGAACGGGAGTTGTTGTCCACTGTGCGGCAGG
>CAZAAM010000134.1:0-5409 GCA_964483055.1 uncultured Victivallales bacterium | reverse complement strand
TTTCGATCTTCCGCTTCAGTCTTTCGAGCTTGCCTCGGCAAAAGGCGGCGAGCTTCTTCGCCTCTTCGAAAAGCGCGATCATATCTTCGAGCTTCGCGGCTCCTCCTTCCATGGCGCGCACGATTTCCTCCAAACGCGCCATCGCGTCTTCGAAGGAGAGATTCTTTTCCCGATCCGGGGACGATTGAGGCTGAGACATGGCAGACGCTCCCAGTAATGCGAAATTCTGGAAAACATACATCCGAAAAGCCTGTTCGTCAACCTTGTTTGCCTTTTTTCCGAAAAAAAAGACGTTGCCGCATCTTGTCTATTCCGGCTTTTCATGCTATTGTACGGTTGAATGCAATATCTCGAGGGAAAGGGCTTCCAATATGAAAATTCCGTGTGCAAAGTGCGGTCATGAAAACGCGATGGGCGCCATCTTCTGCAGAAGCTGCGGCGCAAAGCTTGAAACAGGAGGAGTTTCTCCGGACAAGCTTCATAAGGAGACCTCCAAGGAAAAGGCGTCCGGAAATCGCAAGAAGCTCCTGCGCGACGCTCTTTGCTGGGGTGTTCTGATTCTGATCATCGCAGGACTGGCATGGAGCATGTTCTATCTGGACGGCCTCAAGCAGTTCTCCATGCCGAAGGACATCGACACGGATCGTCTGGAGGCCCGCTTCGAAAGCATGACGGGAAAAGTTCCCCCGCAGGGCGCGTCGACCTTGAGATTCTCTCCGGACGACATCGACTATTTTTTGGAAATGAAGCTTGTACCGATTCTCGATGGCGATCTTGAAGTCCAGCACGTCATGCTGGAGTCGACCGACGAAGGACAATCCGTCTACGTTTTCGCCAAGCTCTTCGGCTTCAATACGATCTTCCGCGTCGACGGACGGATTTCCTTCAACGAAAAGAGCGCCAGCCGCCCGCTCGTCTTCAAGGTGAACAATCTCACGATCGGACGACTTCCCGTTCTTTTCATGAAGGACTACTTCCTTGAAAAACTTGCGCCGATCCTGGAAAACGGTCTCGTCAGCGGCATGTTCAAGCATGCGAAAAGCGCCGAATTCACTCCGGAAGGGCTCCGCATCAAGATGAAGGCGCCGCCTGCGCCGGAGGCATCCGAATCCGCAGGCGCGGCTTCCGCCTCTCCCGAGCCGCAGGATCCCAGACTGAAAGCCGAAAAGGAAAAGAACAAGAAGCGCTTCCAGAAGAAGAAGGAGGCTCCGAAGGTTCCATCCAACACCGGATTCAAGATGCTGCAGCGCGACAAGTATTTCGAGTGAAAGGCGATATCTGGACGGCGATGAAGACGGAGACTGCATGCGAGTCGAACGTCCGCAAGGATTTGTTCCGCGAACTTTATCCCTTCGCATCCCATTGGTACGACTTGGGACGCGCGCGCCTGCACTATGTCGACGTCGGTCAGGGGCCGGTTCTTTTGATGATCCATGCATGTCCCATGTGGTCGTTTGAGTTCCGGCGCCTGATTTCCGCCTTTTCCTCCCGGTACCGTGTCATTGCGATCGATCAGATGGGATTCGGACTTTCCGACAAGCCGAAAAAGTTCGACTACCGGATCGAAACGCACATCGACTATCTGGAGCGCTTCATCAAGCATCTTAAGCTCAAGAACATCACGTTCATTCTGCACGGCCGCGGCGCGGCCATCGGCATAGGATGCGCGATTCGAATGGCGGAGGAGGTTCGCGCGCTCGCGATCATGAACGCCATGGCGTTTTCCGACTATTCGCTTCCGTGCAGGCTGCAGTTATGCAAGATTCCATGGATCGGCCCGCAGATCGTTCTGCGCTCCAAGATATTCTTTCACGGAATGGATAACTGCTCGCAAGCCGTAAAAGACGGATACATGGCGCCGTTCCGCGACAAAAGCTCCGAGTATCCGCTTCTCCGCTTCATCAAGGACATTCCATGCGCGCCGGAAGATGATTCCGCGCTCTCCATGTTTGAAATCGAATCCGGCCTTTGGATTCTTCGAAACAAGCCCATGCTCATGATTTGGGGCGACAAAGACTGGCTTTACGGAGAGAAATGCATGGAAAAGTGGTTTCAGTACTTTCCGAACGCCGACGTCTTCCGCATCAAGGGAGCCGGGCGCTATCTGAACGAAGACGCGCCGGAGGAAATCTATGCGCTTCTGAAACAGTTTCTGAGCCGCACGGAATCGCAAAGCCCGCCGGAACCAGTCTGACGCCGTCGAACCCGCAACTCTGGAACAACCATCCTTCCGCATTCCTTTTCACGCTTATGAAAAACGATTCCATTCAATTGGAAATGAACTTCAACGGTTCCTTGGAAAACCGATTCAAGACCAAGCTCGACAATGGCGAATTCCATGTTCTCGTCGAGCTTCCCGTCCCATCTGCCGACACGCCCATGGCCGACGCGGTCCGCAAGTGCGCGGATTTCGAATACCTGATCCACTCCCAGGAGTCGCCCGGCGCATCCATCGCCTTCGTCAACGAAAGCGCGCCCGGCTACGCCATCGACATGGTGCATTTCGCCTCCGAACTCTGCCGATTCGAACGCGACCGTCATCTGCTCTATCTGCGCGGCGTTGATGTTCCAGTCGACGAAACCATACGGATTCTACGCCACGGCGTGTCCGAGGGATTCAAAAACTTCTGCATCGTTTCCGGTTCCGTGCGCAATGAAACGGAGGCGGAAGCCCGCCGCCGCGTGTTCACTGAAAGCGTCTGCACGCTCAATGCGCTTCGCAACGATCCGATTCCGTCCGTCCTGACGGGCGCGGTTGCAAATCCCTTTCAGTACGAGCCCGGAGTCGCCTACGCGCAATACTACAAGACGATGCGCAAGATTCACTGCGGAGCCTCCTTCCTCGTTTCGCAATTCGGCTGGGACATGTTGAAATTGCAGGAGCTCCGCTGGAATCTGCATCGCCGCGGCTATGTCATTCCGATGATTGCGCGAATCCTTTTTCTGACGCCGGACAACGTGGAAAACATCTGCGCGGGGAAATACCCCGGCGTCCACATCTCGCCCGACTTCGAACTTCTGCTCAAGCGCGAGTGCGAACATTCCCGCGCGCAATTTGAAGCGGCGCAACTTCGACGTCTCCAGATTCATGTGGCCGGGGCGCGCTTCCTCGGATGCAGCGGCGTGCAGATCGCCGGGATTCACCGTCCGGAGCTTTTGGAAACGGTCATGCCGCGCATCCGCCAGGCCTTGGTCGAATTTCCTGCCTTCGAGGATTGGCGCGCCGCCTATTTGGAGTATTATGCCAGAATCGACATGGCGCCGTATCCGCATCGTTTCTACCTCTTCCGCGGGCTTATGGAAACCGGAATGCCGCCCGCGACGCCGCGAATCGCCGATGTCGAGATCAAGCCGCTGACTTGGGGAGAGCGAAAAAGCCGGAGTCTTGTCAAGAAGCTTTTCGCTCACGCCGACGCGCTCCCCGCCGCCGAACGCAGGATGACAAAGAAGATTCTGTGCGGATGCCGCTCCTGCGCGCAATGCCGTCTTCCGCTGACCGACTTCGTCTGCCCCGAGCTCTGTCCAAAGGGGTTCGCCAACGGTCCCTGCGGAGGGAACAAGGCCGATGAGAGCTGCGAACTGAACGATGCTCCATGCGTCTTCCTCAAACGCATCCGCTTCGCCAATGCGGAACAGAACTATCTTTCCCTGGAAGGTCCTCCCGTTCCGCCGCCGAACTCCCGTCCATAGCGCTGAACGGAATCCCTCGCTTCACAGCTTGAAGAGCGAACCTAGCTTGCGTCCCATCAGAATGGAAGCCGATGCCAGCGTCGACGCCAGGAACAGCATCGACCATGCGCCGAATGCGGCGGCCGACGTCGGCCCGCTTCCAAGATATAACGAAAGCTCGTAGATCGCCTTTGTGATCGGGAAATACTCCGCCTTCTGCGCCAGAATCAAGGAATCTGACACTTCCAGCATGGAAAAGCTGAATGCGAGCAGCGCGCTGACCGCCAGATTCGCCGCGATCAACGGAAACGCGACGCTCCGCACGGTACGGAAAAACGATGCCCCTGCATTCCGCGCCGCAAGTTCGAATTCCTCCGGGATCTGCTCCAGACCGCTGCATGCCGCACGCAAAACATAAGGAATCCGCCGAACCGCATAAGCGAGCGAAAGAAGGATCAATGGATTCGGATCCGCCGGATCAAACAAGGCGCGCGCCCAGCGATGCCGCACGCTCATTCCGAGAAAGCCGACCGCCATCACGATGCCGGGAATCATCAGAGGAGCCATCGCCAACAAGTCGAGCAGCCATCCGAAGCGAATGCGGACGCGCTTGATCAGAAACGCCGACGCACAGCCGATCAGCGTCGCGATCAGCACGGCGCAGGCGGAATATTTCAGGCTGTTCAGCACGCTCGGGAGGACCAATTCGTCCGACAGCGCGCTTCGATAGTGAATCCATGTCCAGCCCTCTGGAAGAATCGTCCCATGCCAATTCCGCGTCGAAGCGAGCAGGAGCAGCGCAACATGCGGAAGAATCGCAACGAACGTGAAAGCGAAGAAGACCGTCGGCGGAAGAAAGCGCTTCCATCCGGTCAGGACGATCGAACGCGCGCCGGATGCGCCCTTCGACATGACAGCGCCCTGCATCCGTCCCATCGAGAGGCGTCCCAAAAGATACAACAGGCAGGAAACGACCAGAGCGATCAGCACAAGCGTATACGCTGAAGGATTCGAACCGAGCTCCATGACGCCGTTGAAGACCTGAACCGGCATAACCGTGTTGAAGCCGAACATCAGCGGCGTTCCCAGTTCCGTAAAGCTCCAGATCAGGACGATGCTTCCGCCGGCGAATATGCCGGGCCGCGCCATTGGCAGCGTAATCCGAAAGAAGCGCGTCCACGCGTTCGCTCCCGCGTTCCGAGCCGCTTCGTCCAACAGAGGATCGATGTTCGCCAAGGCCGTAACGAGATTCAGATATGCGATCGGATACAGATGCAACGCTTGAACGATGCAGATGGAAAGAAAGCGTCCGTCTCCGCCGAGCCAGTCAATCGGTTCGATTCCGCAGGCGCGGAGTGCGGCGTTGAATGCGCCGCAATGCCCGAGGAGCTGTTGGAATCCAAGCGCGCCGACGAATGGCGGCAGAATCATCGGAGCCAAAGCCAGCGCGGAGCAGATTCCTTTTCCGGGAAAGTCCCATTTGTCGTACAGCAGAGCCAGCGGAAAGGCCGCCGCATATGTGAAGGCGGTCGTAACGAGCGCGATTAGGACGGAATTCCAAAGGCCACGCAGGTGAACGGGATTTCGAAGGGTCTCCAGCGCGACGGCCGGATCGCATCCCTCTCGGACGACCGTTGCAAGCGGCAGAATCAAAAACGCGATGAAAAAAAGAAACAGCAATCCGGCTGCGAATGCTGGAAGAACCCGTCTCATCGCACGTCTCCCTTCTCCGAATCGTGC
>CAZAAM010000133.1:0-5730 GCA_964483055.1 uncultured Victivallales bacterium | reverse complement strand
TCCGCCACAAGTACGCGGACGGACACATGTTTGAACTCGACGGCGTCAGCGTCGAATTCTCCGACTGGTGGTTCAACGTGCGCGCATCCAACACCGAGCCGCTCATCCGTCTCATCGTCGAGGCGAAGGACAAGGCGACGATGGAGACTAAGCGCGACGAGCTGCTAAAGCTGATTCGCGACTGATTCCGCGGAAGGGATTCGCGGAGACGCAGGCGACATCGGCGACCGGCGCGACCGTCCGCTCTTCGCGGATTCCGGCAAGACTCCTTTATTTTCTCCGCACCGTTTTCAGGATTTTCCGCCTATGGCAAAAGAATTCGTTCATCTGCATCTTCATTCCGACTACAGCCTGCTCGACGGAGCCTGCCCGATCTCTTGGGCCAAGCTCAAGAAGGAGGAACAGGAAGGCAAGGTCGACATCGTTGGAATGGTGAAGAAGCACGGCATGAAAGCCGCTGCCATAACGGATCACGGCGTCATGGGCGGATGTCTCGAATTTCACAACGCCATGAAGAAGGAAGGTCTGAAGCCGATCATCGGGTGCGAAACCTACGTCGCTCCAGGCTCGCGTCTCGTGAAGGACGCCACGATTCCGCACTATCGCGGTTTTCATCTGATTCTTCTGGCAGAGAACGACGAAGGATATCACAATCTGTGCTCGCTCATCAGCGAAGCGCATGTCAACGGCTTCTACTACAAGCCGCGCATCGACAAGGAAATCCTCGCCGCGCACTCGAAAGGCCTGATCGGCATGAGCGCATGCCTGCAGGGCGAGATCGACGTGGCGGCCCTGGAGCGCGGACACGACGCGGCCAAACAGGTCCTGACCGAATATCTCGACATCTTCGGGCGCGGAAACTTCTATCTGGAGCTCATGGATCACGGACTGGAAGACCAGAAGCAGGTCAACCGCATCCTGCTCCGTCTTGCCAAGGAATGCGATGTTCCGCTCGTCTGCACGAACGACGTACATTATCTGCGGCGCGAGGACGCCAAAGCGCAGGAAATCATGCTCTGCATCCAGACGCGCACGACCATGTCCGATGAACGACGCATGCGCATGGAGAAGGACGAATTCTACTTCAAGTCGCCGGACGAGATGGCGCAGATCTGGGAGAACGAGGCGCCGGAAGGTCTTTCCAATACGCTTGCGATCGCGGAACGCTGCAACGTCGCGATCGGCTACACGAACCATTATCCGGAATTCACGCCTCCGCAGTCGTTCACGGACACGCTCGATCTCAACGCAATCCGTGCGGAATCGCAAGGCGAGGTCGAAGCGGAAGTCGCCAAAGAGCGAGAAAAAAGACCGGATGCCTCCGCTCCCGATGCGAAGGAGCTGGACCGGCTTGTGGAGCGGCGCGTCATCATGAAGAAGGCGGCCGCATATCTGAAAAGCGTCTGTCTCTACGGAACGGGGAACGAGAACAGCGTCTGCGGCTATCGCAAGAAGTACGGATACGATCCGTTCGATCCGCCGGAAGACAAGAAGGCGGATGCGGAAATCAAGCTCAAGCGCATGAACTACGAGCTTGATGTGATCTCCCGCATGAAATACCCGAGCTACTTCCTCTGCGTCTGGGACTTCATCAACTGGGCGAAGGAGCATGGGATTCCAGTCGGCCCGGGACGCGGTTCCGGAGCGGGTTCCATCGTCGCATACCTCACCGGCATCACGAACATCGATCCGATCAAGTACGATCTGCTGTTCGAACGATTTTTGAATCCGGACCGAATCTCTCCGCCGGACTTCGACACGGACTTCTGCGAACGCCGCAGACAGGAAGTCATCGATTATGTCATCGGCAAGTACGGCAAGGACAGCGTGTCGCAGATCGGAACATACGGAACGCTGAAGGCGAAGGCCGTGCTGAAGGATGTCGCGCGCGCTCTCGACCGCACCCCTGCGGAAGGAAACATGATCACCAAGCTCGTTCCCGACGATCCGAAGATGACCCTTCAAAAGGCTCTGAAGGAATCGCCGGATCTGCGGCGTCTCGTCGAGAAGGAAGATTGGGTTCGTCAAGTCTTCCAATACAGCGTCCCGCTGGAACAGCTGAATCGGCAGATGGGCATTCATGCCTGCGGCGTCATCATCTGCAACGAACCGCTGGCAAGCCTCGTTCCGCTTGGGCGCGGCGCGCATGACGAAGTGATCACGCAGTACGCCGCCCCGCTTTGCGAGAGCATCGGTCTGCTGAAAATGGACTTCCTCGGCTTGCGCACGCTCACCGTGATTCAAGACGCTTGCGACAACATCCGCAAGTCGCGCGGAATCGTTCTGGACATGGACGAAATCTCTCTGGACGACCCCAAGACGTACGAACTCATCAACAAGGGCGACACGGTCGCCGTATTCCAGCTGGAATCCGGCGGCATGCAGGAGCTCTGCCGCAAGTTCGGCGTCGAAAACATCAAGCACATCATCGCTCTCGTCGCCATCTACCGCCCCGGACCGATGCAGTTCATCGATATCTTCGTCGGACGAAAGAAGGGCGCGATTCCTTTGGAATACGATCATCCGCTGATGGAGCAGTATCTGAAGGAAACCTACGGCATCATGCTCTATCAGGAGCAGATCATGCAGGTCGTGCAGGCTCTCGCGGGCTTCTCCCTAAGTCAGGCGGACATTCTCCGTCGCGCGATCGGCAAGAAGAAGATCAAGGACATGGAGGCGCAGCATGACAAGTTCGTCGAAGGCTGCGCGAAGACCAACGGCATCCCCGCCGCGCAGGCGGAGCGCATCTGGGAAAACATCAAGAAGTTCGCCGACTACGGCTTCAACAAATCCCACAGCGCGGCATACGCGATCCTTTCCTATCGCACGGCGTATCTGAAGGCGAACTTCAAGCCGGAATTCATGGCCGCGGTGCTCACAAGCGAACTCGGCAACTCTGAAAAGCTCACCTTCCTGATCAACGAATGCCGCACGTCCGGGATCCCGATTCTTCCGCCGGACGTCAATCACAGCGACGTCAACTTCACCGTCGACGGCGAAGCGATTCGATTCGGGCTCGGCGCCATCAAAGGCATCGGTCAGGCCGTCTCCCAAAGCATTCTCGACGGTCGCGCCGACGGTCCCTATGCGAGCATGACGGATCTGATCGAGCGAACGGAAGGACTCAATGCGAAAAGTCTGGAGGCTCTCATACGAGCCGGCGCGCTCGATTCCTTCGGCTGGAAGCGTTCTCAGCTCGTAGCCATGATCGATTCCAGTCTGCAGGCGGCGAATGCGGCGAAGCGTGACAAGGCGGCAGGACAGGCCAGTCTTTTCGACATGCTGGACGAACCGGACGCGGCCGGTTTCGGAGAAGCCGAGCCGCCCGACCTCCCCGAATTTCCCGACGCGGAAAAGCTCGACAACGAGAAGTCGCTTCTCGGCTTCTACGTCTCCGGGCATCCGCTGGACGAGGACGCGGACATGATCAAGACCTTCTCTACGACGAACGTCTTCGGCGCGCAGAATCTCAAGCCGGACGCTGGCGTCAAGCTCGGAGGCCTCGTCACGGCCGCGACCAAGAAGTTCACAAAGTCCGACAGCCGGCCGTTCTCCATCTTCCAGTTCGAAGACCTGACCGGAACGATTGAGTGCATCTGCTTTCCGAAAGCCTACGAAAAATACGCGCCCTTGCTCGAAGAAGGTTCCAAGATCTTTCTGCGCGGAATCGTCAAGCGCGATGACGCGGAAGAAAACGCTTCCGTCTCCATTCAGGTTGAGGACGTCGTTCCGCTGAAGGACGCCATGCGAACCAATACGCGCGAAATCCAAATCCGGCTCTTTGAAAACGAAATGAAGGAAGAGACGTTCCAATCCGTCGCGCAACTGATCCGCAAGCATCGCGGCGAAGTCCCGGTTCTGTTCTGCATTACTGTCAAGTCGGGCGTCTGCGCCTTCGTCGAACCCGCCCGCTCCTACGCCGTTTCTGTCACGCCGGAGCTTCTCTCCGACCTCGATCTGCTCCTCGGACCGAACCATTGGAAGCTCAAGCGAACTCCGGACGTTCCGGTCGCGCGACCGCGCGGAAGCTGGACCAGAGACGACAAGAAGGGCAAGGAGAAAAAGTCGTGAAACGCATTCCGAAAAAGCCATTTGCGGCGATTCTTTTCGCCGTGCTTGCGTTCGGAACCGCGACTGGATCCGCAAACGACCGAATCGCAAGGCCTGACGCGTCTCCGACGCCGAAAACTTCCGCGTCCATGGATGCGCACGGCATTCAGCCGTTCGATCCGCTGACTCCGATTCTGGAGCAAATCGACCGCGCCTTGTTTCCTTACGAACGAATTCAGACTTCTCCGGAATCCTGCGAAAATCCCAAGCTGTCGCCGAACCGCTTCCTCTTCTGGCGCATAAGCTATTCCAAGCTCTACGACTCGGAGCCGATCGCCCAGCCGGAAGAGGGGAAGGCGATCATTCCGACGTTTTCTCCGGACGAACTGCCCAAAGAGCGCAATCATGCGACGATTCTTCTCGTTCCCGCCGATGCGTTTCCGATTGAAAATGCAATCGTCCTGCGCAAGCCGGAAGAGCTGGACGCCGAAGACATGCGCCCGTTCTATTTCTCCAAGTTCGGCTTCCAGTGGCGAAAGATCGCCTCGCAATACGAAAAGCAGACTCTGTATCTCGGCCGCGCCGGAGACTTCCATATCTTCGCCGACGGGGATCTCTCCGTTTTGGATCGCATTCTGACGCAGCTGAAGCCTAAAGGCGGCATCAATCTTCCCTACCTTCTCGCATCCGGACTGCTCGTGAAGGATGCCTACAACTACACCTGCCGCTACTCGATCATGCGCCTTGCGGAAATGAAGGATCCGAGCGCCGTGCGCGCCATACGCGCCATGATACGCCACAGCGCCGATTTGGACGAATATCCGTTTCCGCAGTTCACTGCGCTTTCTCTGATGGATCTTCCGGAAGCGCATCAGCTTGTGAATGAAGGAACGGCCAGCGAAAACCGCTACGTCCGAATCGGAGCGGCTACGGCGCTCGCCCGTCGCGCGGAGCCAAGTCCCGTCTTCAAGGAAGGCTATCTGAACATGATTCGGACTCGCACCTGTCTCGCACAGGCGGTGCAGAGCGCCATCGATCTCGGCTTCGGCCAGGAGATTCTGCCGCTCCTGGAAACGATTCTGCGCACGCCGCACAATGCGGAGGAATATACGCTCGTCGCGCAGGCGGTTTGGGCGATCCGCAATCCGCAGAAAATTCCGCCTCACGGCCTCGCTGCGGAAAACATTCGCATCATGCTGATGCGGAGCGGCGATCTGGTCGGCACGGCGCGATATCAGTCGGTCGACGCAAAGGACGAAAATGCGAGGCAAATCGAACTTGCAAAGCTGGATCGGGAACGGATCAAGCCATATTATGACTTTCTTGCGTCTTCGCCGGACACGGACTTGAGCATCATCGCGGCCATCGATCTGGCTCTGTTCAAGACTCATGACAAGCGTCTGGCGCAGGTTCATGCGGCGGACTACCTCAAAAGAGTCAACGAAGCGGGCGTCCGCTTGCTTTGCGATCTCCCGCGCGAAAAGACGATTCCCGTTCTGCAGGCGATGATCCGCAACAACGAGTCGGAACAGGAAAAGACGAGGCTCTCGGAAATTCTCCGCGCCGTGCGCATCGGCGGTTCGCGGCGCTGAAAAAGATTGCATTTTCGCATTTCGGGTGTATAGTAAATATCCTTGACTTCATTCAGGAGAAGGGTGAACATGAACCTGAACATGCTGA
>CAZAAM010000132.1:0-5732 GCA_964483055.1 uncultured Victivallales bacterium | reverse complement strand
TATTCTACTCTCGCCGAAAACTTCAAGGCGGCGCGTGCGTATGCTGAAGACGCTCCGACTCAAGGAGAAGCTCTGTATTTGGATGCCTATGAATATGCGGCGACGCGCCGCAATGCGAAGAAGTCGGCGGCCTATCGGGAGTTGCTCAACCGCGCGATCGTCAGCGGCTATCCGCTTGCCGTGCTGGATTTGGCCGAGGCGACGGGACGTTTCAACGCAAAGGAAATCCTGACCGCCTTGGAGAATTCGCCGCTTCCCCATGGCCGTGCATGGATGCACCGTCTTGCCATGACCTATGCGCATGGCACGCTCGCGACGAATCCGCATCAGGATTTCAAGAAGGCCTACGAGCTTCTGGAGAAGTCCGCCGAGCTCGGATGGCTTCCGTCGATCGAATATCTTGCTGATTTGGAACGAAACGGCGATCCGAAGTTCGGAATCGCGCCGAACAGCCCGAAGGCGGAGGCGGCAGAGAACCGTCTGCTTTCCTACGACGTCGCTTTGCGGCATCCGGCTCTGTACAAAAAGTTTGTTGCCGACTTCGAGGCGGGAAAGACGAAAGTCGCGAATCCCGTCGCGCTTCTAGTCCGTTCCGCAGAACGCAATCCGTATGCGGCGTTCGCCTTGGCAAAGCTCTGCCTCAATGGCGATGCGAAGGCAGGAGTCGCCAAGGATCCCGTCTTGGCTCTTGCCTTGTTGCATGTAGCGAGCGAATCCGGATACAAGCCCGCGATTGAAGCGCTCGCGGAGCTGATGCGGACTGGAATTCCCAAGGTATTGAATTCCAATACGGACTTTGCAAAAAAATATTCCTCGTTGATATCCAAGTAACGCAATTTCGAAAGGTTTCATCTCCATGCGTCTCCGTTCGCTCCTGTCGTCGTTTGCGGGAATGCTCGTCTTCGTCTTCGCGGCGACTGCTTCCGCGCAGGACGGCATCATTATTGAAAAACAGGTCACCCGGAAGCCGACCGTTCTCTTCCGCGGCTGCTCCGGAAATGCCGGACTTTCCAACCGCATCGCTTCGGATCTGAGCAACTGCGGCTGGTTTCAGGTCGTAACCTCCGGCACGCCGGACTACATCGTTTCCGGCGAAGCGTCCGGATCCACCCTGAAGTTGGACCTTGCGAACGGAGCGAACGCCTCGATCGCCTCCTTTCAAATTCCGATCACGAACGAAGGCGACACCTCGCACGCAGCAGTCGACGCCGTCTTGAAAAACCGCTTCAACATTCCCGGCGTCTGCCGGTCGCGGATCGTTTTCACCGCGGCGAGCGGGAAAAACAAGGAAATCTACGTCTGCGACTATGACGGACGAAACATTCAGCGCGTATCCTATAATGGAAACCTGTCGCTGGAGCCGGTATGGACGCCCGACGGACGCAGCGTAATCTACAGCTTCGTCGGCGACAGCTTCACGCATTTGATTCAGCAAAGCATGGACGACAAGAATCTCAAGCGCCGCCTGACGCAATATCCCGGACTGAACGCCGGCGGCGCCGTCTCCCCGGATGGACGCCATATCGCACTGGTGCTTGCATCCGGAAATCAGGTCGATCTTTACGTTCGTCCCGTCGAGGGCGGCGCGCTGAAGCGTCTGACGCGCAACAAGGCCGCCGAAGCGAGTCCGTGCTGGAGTCCGGACGGGAAGCGCATCTGCTTTGTTTCCGACGAAACGGGGCGTCCGCTTCTTTACATCGTGAATCCGTTCACAGGGGAAAAGCCGCAGCTTCTGCGCGGCATTTCCGGAAGCGAGCGAGTGACGCCTTCGTGGTCGAACGACGACCGGATCGCTTACTGCGCCAAGGTTGGAGGCTCCTATGTTCTGAAGATCGCGCGCCTGACAGGTCCGTATCAGGCGAAGGAAGAGCCGGTCGAGTACGAAGGCAAGCCGATTCGAGGACAGACTCCCTCTTGGGGGCCGGACGATCGGCATCTTGTCATTGCAGATGGCGGATCCCTTTACATCGTGGACAGCGAAACGGGAGAGCGTCGGAGAATCGTAAGCGGCGGAGCAAGCCAGCCGGACTGGTCCGGAATCATTCAAAAATAATAAGAAGACCCGCATACGCAGGAATCTTCTCCCGTCATTCGATTCGTCATGTCTTCCGATCCGTTCGATTTTCTCGCATCTCTTGAATTCTTCGGGGTCAAGCTCGGCTTGAAGCAAACGCAAGAGCTCTTTCATCGGCTTGGCGATCCGGATCGAAAGCTGACCTTTCTTCACATTGCGGGAAGCAATGGAAAAGGATCCGTCAGCGCCATGCTGGAAGCCGCGTTGCGCAGACTTGGCTTCCGCACGGGCTTCTACTCTTCGCCGCATTTGGTTTCGCCCTGCGAACGGTTTCGCATCGATGGCGCGCCCGTTGCGGACGCAGAGCTCGCCGCCGCGATCATGCGTCTTCGCCCAGTCGTCGAATCCATGGCGCGGGACGGCATGAAGGTCACCTATTTCGAAGCGACGACCGCGCTTGCCGCAATGCTTTTCGCAGAGCGCGGCGTCGAGTTCGCCGTATGGGAAGTCGGCATGGGCGGACGTCTCGACGCGACGAACATCGTCGTTCCGAAGGTCTGTGCGATCACCGGAATTTCCATGGAACATTCCTTTTATCTTGGCGACACGCTGGAGAAGATCGCCCTTGAGAAGGCGGGAATCGTCAAGCCGGGCGTTCCCGTGTGCTGTTCTCCGGCCACGCCTGCGCGTGCGCTTGCCGCGATCCGCGAAAAAGCGGAGTCCGTCGGCGCGCCCATGTTCGTCGCGCCGACGCCGACCGAACCGACGTTTGATTCTGCAGGTCGCCAGCGCTTTTTCATCGGCGGAGATGAAATCGTCCTTTCTCTTCTTGGTCCCCATCAACGGACGAACGCAGCAACGGCGCGAGAGGTTCTGCTTCGTCTTTTTGACGGAAAGCCGGATGTCTTTCGGAAGGCTCTCGACGGGTTCGCGCAGGCGGAATGGCCCGCACGATTCGAACGCATGCCTGAATTCGGCCTGATTGTGGACGGCGCGCACAATCCGGAGGGCGCGGAGGCTTTGGCGGGCGCTCTTCGCGAGACCTGTCCAGGAAAGCGCTTCCGCTTTTTTTTCGGGGCGTTTTCCGACAAGGACACTGCAGCCGGCCTGCGTGCGCTGGCTTCGTTCGCGACGGAATTCGTCTTTCTTCATCCTGAATCGACGCGAGCCAGCAAGTCCTTCGAAGAGCTGCGCGACGAACTGCGCTCAATCGATTCCGCCATTCCGTGTCGCGCCGCCGGACTGGACGATGCTTTGACCGAACTTTCGCCGGAAGTTCCGACCGTGCTGTGCGGATCTCTGCGGTTGTGCGGGGATGTTCTTCGGCGCTTGCGAGGCTGACCCTGATCGTATTTTCGGGACTTCTCCGCATCTGCGCGAGAAGTTCCGTTTCGGCTGTTGCAGGCTCCTGCGCTTTGCGCTCGAATCCGGCGCGTCACTCCTGTGCGAGAAGTTCCTCCGCAGCATCTAAGACTCGTTTGACCTCGATCGCTTTAAAGCAGGCGCGAGTATGAAGAGGACAGATCCTCCGGAAGCACGGAGAGCAGGGCTGCTTTTCGTAAAGAACGAGCCATTTCTTTGAGATCGGCGAAGTCGCAGCCGGATCGGTGGAACCGAAGATTGCAACTCCGCGCGCGCCGAGAAGCGCCGCAAGGTGCATGACGCCGCTGTCGTTCGCAATGCAAAGATCGCATTCCGCAAGCAGAAGCATCAGTTCCTCCAGAGAAGTGCGTCCAGCAAGACTTTGCGCGCCGGAAACGCCACGAACGCATTCTTCGCAGACGGGCGCTTCCGCGCCGGAACCGACCGCGACGACTTCTCCGCCTTTTTCCTGCGTCCAAAAGGTTGCGGTTCTGCGGAATTTTTCCGCATCCCAGCGTTTTGCATCCCCGTATGCCGCACCAGGCGCAAGAACAAGCAGGGGTTTTGCAGGGCGAAAGCCCTGACGCTTTTGAAAATCTTCCATGGAGATTCCGATGTGAAAGGAGGGCAGGGCGGCTTCGTCCCAAGACTCCGCTCCGGCGAGTGCGGCGATGCGTGCGTTGCGCACGGCCTGATGGGGAGGATTGAGCTCGCGATCCTTGCGTTTCGGGAAGCGGATCGAGCGTTCGAGAAGAAGGGAACGGCAGCGCGCCGCCGTTCCGAAGAGTCTGCGGACGCCGCAAAGGCGGAGAGCCAGCGCATCGCGGAAGGAGTTGTTAAAGAGGATGCCGCGATCGGCGCGGAAGCGCGCGATGGCGCGTCGTTCCTCTTTTGTCGGGAAGGCATGCGCATTTTCCAAAGGAATCGTCTCGTCGACGCAGTCGGAGGCGCGGAGGACGGGCGCGAGCCCTTTCGGACAGATGGCTGCCACATGGGAAAAGCTGCGTTTCAACTGCATGAGGGCCGGCATGGCCATGACAAGATCGCCCAGCCAATTCGGCATGCGAACGACGATGTTCGATTCAATGTTTCCCATAGAGACTCCGTTTTTCCAATGAAAACGATGAAATATATCGATTCTTTTCTCCTTTTCAAGCGAAATCGCGGCGACGTGTGCGCGCTCCCGCTTGAAAATCACGAAAAAACGAGTATTATAATGCGCATGGGCGCGCTTGCGCGCCGTCACCAAACTCGAACGACGAAGAAGGAGCCTCCATGCGCTGCCCTCGTTGCGGCTGTCAGGAAGACAAGGTCATCGATTCACGCGCATCCAAGGAAGGCGCGGCGGTGCGTCGTCGCCGCGAATGCACGGCATGCGGGCATCGGTTCACGACCTGCGAAGAGTTCGTCCCTGCGGAACTGAAGGTCGTCAAGCGCGACGGGACGAAGGAGGACTTCGACCGCGAAAAGATCCGGCTCGGCATCAAGAAGGCGTGCTGGAAACGCGAAATTCCGGACGATGCGATCAACGATCTGCTGGCGTCGATCGTGAATGAACTGGAAAGCGCCTACGAGAAGGAGGTTCCGTCCAGCGAGGTCGGCAACCGCGTCATGGAAGGTCTGCGCGCCTTGGACAAGGTCGCCTACGTTCGTTTCGCCTCCGTTTACCGAGACTTCAAAGACATCGACGAATTCATCGCGGAGATCCGGCGCATGGATCGTCGCAAGACGCCGCCGAAGCAGGGCGGAAAAACGAATTGACGATTTCATGCTTGCTGCGCTGAAGGAATGGATCGACCGGAAGGGACTGCGGAATCCGAAAGGGCTTCATGAAGCATTCGGATTCAAGAATTGCATTCTGCTTCTAAGCGTTGTGGTAGGTCTTCTTTCCGGACTGGCCGCTGTGCTTTTGAAGTTCCTGACGCATTCCATTCATGACTTTTCTCTTTCACAGCTTTCGTTTCCCGGCGCGATTTGGCTGTATCCGGCCTTGCCCGCGGTCGGAATCTTCTTTTGCATTCTTTTCGCGAAAGTCGTCGTGCGCGGACGTTACGACCGGAGTCTGGCGAGCGTAATTCAGAGCGTCGCCAACGGGACGAGCGAAATTCCGTCGCAAAAGACGTGGAGTCATATTCTTACAAGCGCATTGAGCGTCGGTTTCGGTTCCTCGGCCGGTCTGGAGGCTCCGATCGCGCTTTCCGGATCCTCGCTCGGGTCGAATGTCGCGAAGATGTTTCGACTGGGACGCGAGAGTCGGACTCTTCTGCTTGCGTGCGGCGGAGCGGGTGCAATCGCCGCGATGTTCAACTGCCCCGTGGCCGGCTCTCTGTTCGCCTGCGAGATTCTGCTGCCTGAA
>CAZAAM010000131.1:0-5794 GCA_964483055.1 uncultured Victivallales bacterium | reverse complement strand
GGGCGCCATGGAGGACATCCAGTCGCGTGACGCCCTCGTGGAAGGGCGGGCGTTCGCCCGTCAGCAGTCCTCCGCCTATGACAGCCGCCGGCGCGCCCCTGCAAGCAGCACGGTCAAGTATGACCTTGTGGGAAAGCTTGTGGACGAAACGGGACTGACCCGGAAGGCGGTGGCGGACATTCTCACGGGCATGGAAAAAAGCAAGTTTGATCAGTTCAAGGAAAACCCGGAGGATTTCATCATCAAGGCGGCCGGGCTGATCAATGAACAGAAGGCGACGGTCATTATCCAGCACATCGCTTACAAGAAGCTGGATAAGCGCTATGAAGCGAGCATCTTCACGGAACCCGCCCTCAAGAGGCGGGGGCGGCTCGACGTGAATGCCATGAAGGCGCCGCGGCACTTGTATGACTATATCATTTATGACTCCGCCAATGAGAGAGAGTTTGCGGAGAAGCTGGACAAAAACAAGGATGTGGCGGTGTATGTGAAGCTGCCGCCTGACTTTTACATTTCAACTCCGGTCGGGAGTTACAATCCGGACTGGGCCATCGCCTTCTACGAGGGGACGGTGAAGCACATCTACTTCGTGGCGGAAACGAAGGGGTCGCTCTCCTCTATGCAGCTCCGGCAGGTGGAAAAGGCGAAAATAGACTGCGCGCGGGAGCATTTCAAAGCGATCAGCGGCGATAATATTGTTTATGACGTAGTAGACAGTTACGAGGCTTTGCTGGATAAAATAAGGGAATAAAATAAAAAAGCCTCGCTCGACGGCAATACGGGCTCCTGCAGAGACTCCTGACGCCGGATATGAAGGCAAAGATATGAAAAACCGCCTTCATTCCGGCATTTTCGGATTTCGGTTCACAGGCAGGAAAAGTCTTTTCGCCCGCATTGTCTCTACTTGGAATCGATGGATCCGCTCGGGGGGTCAATGGATTCCGTGCTGCTGCTGACGACCTCGCATTCGATGTCCTGGGCGTCGGACTCCGCATCGCCATGTCCGGCTTCGGAAAACGAGTCGCGTCCCGGATTCCCAAAGGGGAAGGGGCGTCCGCGTTGGAAGCGGAAAGTCTGAAAAAGCGGAACGCGGGAACCGAAAATCAGCGACAGCAGGATGAGAATCAAAAAGAACGGGAGCAGGATCAGGACGATCATGATGAAGAACGCCGCACCCAGGATGAACGAAAGCCAGCGAATCCAAACAGAAATCATGATTTCCTCCCGAAGCCGTATCGAACGATGCACCGCAACGCGGAGACGCCATCCTTCCAGTTGATTTTCTTGCCTTCCTCGTAGCCGCGCGGGGAGTAGGAGACCGGCAGTTCCGAAAAGCGCGGGCGCGGACGCAGGCGCGCCGCCTTGGCAGTGAATTCGGGCTCGAATCCGAAACGGTTTTCACAGAGGCGAATCCGCTCGATCAGATCGCGGCGGAACATCTTATAGCAGCACTCCATGTCCGTGAGCGCAAGCCCGGTCGTCAGATTGGAAAATGCGGTAAGAAAGCGGTTGACGGCGGAATGAAACGTGAAGCGCCCGCGCAGGTATTCCCGCCGTGCGCCATAGACGACGTCCGCCTTGTCGTTCAAGATTGGATCGAGAAGCGCGGGAAGATCGCCGGGATCGTACTCGAAATCCGCATCCTGCACGACGATCGCATCGCCTGTCGCGGCGGCGAATCCGGCGCGGAGCGCGGCGCCCTTTCCCTGATTGACCGGTCTGCGCACGATGCGAACGCCCTTGTCCTCCCATTTCGCCAGCCTTTCTCCCGTGCCGTCCGTGGAGCAGTCGTCGACGACGACAAGCTCCGTCGTCACGCCTTCAGGAAATCGGACAGCGCAAATGCGCTCCAGAACGGCGTCGATGAAGGCTGCTTCGTTATAGACAGGAACGACGATGGAAAGCTTCATGGGCGGCCCTTTTGCTTGCCGGGATGAAAGAAAAACAATGCGAACGATACATAATACGGCGGAAATGCCAATTGTCAAGCGCGAAGGAGGAAAAAAGCGGAAAAGAATCGAACTCGGGCCTCTTCGCGCGGCACGCAAGCCTTTTTCGCATGGAAAGATGGAAGATTTTCAGACGGAGCAGGATGCGTCGGGCGCAGTTCGCGAACCGCGTCAACGCTGGCGAGCCAAGGCGCGAACCTCTTTGCTCGGAGAGTTCTTCAGGTACGTTTCCGCGGTGCGTCCCTTGGCGTCGCGTGCGGTCCGCTTCGCCCGCGCTTTCAAGAGGATTTCCGCGACCTCGGCGTCGCCGCGTTCAGCGGCGAACATGAGAGGCGTCTTTTTGTCTTTGTCATGACAGTCCGGCTTTGCGCCCGCCTTGAGGAGCGCGCGGACGGATTCCGCGCGATTCGGAATTTTCTCCTTGGAGGATGCGGCGAAAAGGAGCGGATCGATTCCGGATTTGGGATCGCGGGCATTGACGTCAAGACCGGCCTCCGCGCATGTCGGAATCATAAGGAATCCTCCGTGTCGGATCACGAAGAAGAGGAAAGGCTCCTCGTCGGGAGACTCGGCTTTGTTCAAGTCCGCGCCAAGAGAAAGCATCATGGAAAAGACGTCGTTCGCGCCGGATTCCACGGCAAGAGGCAGCGCGCGAGTGAGCTTGCCGCGCAGAGACTCCATATCCTTTTCTTTGGCGCATGCGCGGCGCAGGGCGTCGCCGTCGTTGTCCTTGACGGCGCGTTCGATGGCGGAAAGTCGATTGCGTTTGGCGCGAGCTTCGGGCGTTCCGTTCTTTTCCGCGCGCCGCCTTGCGCTCCGACATTTTGCGACGAACTCGCGCACGAGAGAATTGGAACGTTCGTTTTCACGGATGTAAGTTGCGAGCGGCTCGTTGTCAAGTTCGACGGAGTATTCCGCAAGAAGGTCGAGCTCCTCGCGCCGTTCGTCATCGATCAGGACCATGGCCGGATGCCGTCCTTCGAATGCGGGAAGGTTCGGATTCGCGCCGGCGTCGAGCAGGATCTTCATCATTTCGCGAACGTCGGAACGCTTGGTCGTGGAGAGCATGCAGACATAGGCGAACGGGGAAACGGATCCGACGACGTTCGCATCGCCTGCTATCTTGGCGCGAGCGCGGACTTCGGTCATGAAGTCGCGAAAGACCTCGTCGGAAATCTGCAGGTTCGGATCCGCGCCGTATTCAAGCAGGATTTTGAGGTTTTCCGGACGGAAGGCGCAAATGGCATAGTAGATCGGCGGAATCGCCTCGCGCGAATTAAGCACGGAGACCCATTCGTCGCGCCCGTGCTTCGCCATCAGCTTGAGCAGGACGTTGGGCTTGGACCGTTGCACTGCGCGGACCACGTCGCGATACGTCTGTGAGGGATAGGAAGTTCGGACGGTCGGCGAAACAGGCGGAAGCACGCCGATCGCGGGACGCACGACCATAGGGCGTTGCGCCGCTGCGGGAAGGAGCGCCCAGCCTGCGAGAATGAAAATGGGGAGAATCCTTTTCATAATAAAACTTAATATGACGCGATTTTTTGATATTGCAAGGCTCGAATTGAATTTTTTGGAAGCGGCGCTACAGTAGCGACTAGTGAAAGGCTCCCGCATTCGGCGGATGCCGATCACGAATCCAGGAAGAGCCGCCGGAAAACGAATCCGCGGCGGAAAGGGAGGAATCGACATGGAAGAAGTCATCATCATCGGAAGCGGCCCGGCCGGGCTGACTGCGGCGATCTACTGCGCTCGCGCAGGCGCGAAGCCTTTAGTCCTTTCCGGACCGAATCCCGGCGGGCAGCTGATTCAAACGACGGAGGTGGAGAACTTTCCTGGGTTCGAGGAACCGATTCTCGGCTTCGACCTTATCGCCCGAATGCGCGCTCAGGCGGAGAAATGCGGGACTCGTTTTGTCGATGCCGCCTTGACAGGAGCGAAGCTGAATCCGAAAACCGGGCATGAGCTTCAATCGACGGATGGAATCGAGCGCATCTGCAAGTCGCTGATTGTCGCGGTCGGAGCGCAGGCGAAGCGGCTGGGGCTGCCTGGCGAAGAGAAGCTTTGGGGGCATGGCATGTCGGCATGCGCGACCTGCGACGGTCCGTTCTTCCGAGGGGAGACAGTCGCTGTCGTGGGCGGCGGGGATACGGCCATGGAGGAATCGCTTCTGCTGACGAAGTTCGCAGGGGAAGTGCATTTGATCCATCGACGCGATGCGTTTCGGGCATCCAAGATCATGCAGGATCGCGTTCTGGCGCAGAAAAAGATCACAGTTCACTGGAATTCATCCGTGAGCGCTTTGCTCGGAGAGACGGAACTGACGGGCGTGCGGCTGAAGGACGTCAAGACCGGCGAGGAAACGGAGCTGGCCTGTCGCGCCTGCTTCGCCGCGATCGGGCACAAGCCCGCGACGGAGGTTTTTCAGGGACAGTTGGACCTGGATGCGAACGGATACGTCAGAGTTGCGCCTGGCACGACTCGTACGTCCGTTGCGCGGGTCTTCGCCTGCGGCGACTGCATGGATCCGGAATATCGCCAGGCCGTGACCGCCGCGGGGACCGGATGCATGGCGGCTCTGGAGATGCTCCGGGCGGAATGAACGACGTCGCGTTCGCGCATTTTCCTCGAGACGGGATGAGAGGCGGAATGTCCGTTCAGCCTTTGATTCTGCGAACGTTGCGGAAGAACTCCTGAAACATCGTCCGGCACTCCTCCTCCAGCACGCCGCCTTTGGCGTCCACGCGGTGGAGCATGCCTGGAAAGCTCGTGACGTTCAGCGCGGAGCCGGCGCATCCGCAGCGCGGATCCGCCATGCCGAACACGACGCGGCGGATGCGGGCGTTGACCATCGCGCCCGCGCACATGGCGCAGGGCTCCTTGGTGACATAGATGTCGATTCCGTCCATGCGCCAGTCTCCGACGACCTGGGGCAGCGAACTGATAAGCAGCAGCTCCGCGTGGGCCGTGGGATCCTTGAGCGATTCGACCTGATTCCAGGCCCGTGCGACGATGAGGCCGTCCCGTACGGCGACGGCTCCGACGGGAACCTCTCCCGCCTCGGCCGCTTCCGCCGCGCAGCGGAGGGCGGCCCGCATGTAGTATTCCTCGCCGAGGAGCGTTTGCGGAAGTTCCGGCGCATGCGCCGCGTCGTCAGCCATGGAGCGTCTCCTTCACGATGTCGTCGACGGCGTCCTGTCCGTAGACGCTGCGGACGAGCTTCAGATTTTCGTCATAGAAGATTTGGGCGTCAGGCGCGGGGACGACGTCGCTCCTGGATATTTCGAGGAGCCTTTTGCGCTTTGTCGGATCGCTCAGTCCGGATTCCAGACAGCGCATCAGCGTACGCGGGGAAAGCTCTTCGAACTTTTTCTGCCCGAACTGTTCGACGTAGTCCGCGGCGATGGTTGAGACGAGTTCCTTGGAGGGATTCTCCATGCCTTTCGCCGCGAGGAAGTCGCGGATCATTTCCTGACAAAGAATTTCATCGAAAACCGGGAATTGGAATCCGCGTCCGCGGCTGGCGACGTTCGCAGGAAACTTCTGGTTCGACGCAATGATGACGGCGATGTTTCGCGGAAGCGAAAAGAGACCGCCGACGTTGGCGCGGAAAGGACGCCAGTCGACGGCGTCCGCGTCGATGTCATCGAAGAAGAGGAGAAACTTGCGGGGGCTTTCCGCTTCCAGAAGAGCGATCAGGGATTCAAAGCCGCGGTCGAGATCGTCCGGTTCAGGCAGAATCAGCGTGACGTTTCGGCAGTTCAGCGCGAAGGCGACGCCCATTTGGGTCTTGCCGAGTCCGGGAAGTCCGGAAACGAGAAGAGGGAGGTTCGAAATTCCCTTGG
>CAZAAM010000130.1:3510-5836 GCA_964483055.1 uncultured Victivallales bacterium | reverse complement strand
CGTGCCGTACTGGTGGACACTGCCGGCCTGCGAAAGCGCTCCAAGGTCGATGAGGCCGTGGAGCAGTACAGCATGATGCGTGCGGAGCAGTCTCTGAAATCCTGCGACGTCGTTCTGTTCGTCATTGAGGCGTCCCGCGGAGAAGCAAGTTCTCAGGATAAGACCATCGCCCGCATGATCGAAGAATCCGGAAAGGGCTGCGTAATCGTCTGCAACAAGTGGGACGTTCGCCTGGACGGCATGGGCCGCGAAGAATTGCTGACCGAGGTGCGCGCCTCCCTTCCTAAGATGCTTTATGCTCCGGTCGTCTTTGTTTCCGCTCTTACCGGATTTCATTTCAAGGAACTTGCAGATGCAATCGCGCAAGTTCGGGCTCAGCTTGCGGTCAAGATTTCGACGGCAATGCTCAATCGCGTGATTCAAAAAGCGACGGAACGGACCTTGCCTCCGGTTGTCGGAATCAAGCCCTTGAAAATCTATTACGGGACGATGGCGGGAAACGTTCCCCCGCGCTTCATTCTTTTTGTCAACGATCCAAAACTGTGCGCAGACAGCTATAAGTCCTATCTGGCGAATTGCATTCGAGAGGCATTCAACATAACTGGTCTTCCGATTGCCCTGCGCCTTCAGGCGCGTTCGAGACGCGACCTTTCCGAAGTCGTTCATCATGAAGGAAGCGTCCGACGCAAGCCAAAGCGTCATGTCCCAGCCAAGAAACGCCGAGGCCGCCGATGACAAGTCCTGTCGAACAGCGCAAACGGATCGTTTCCCGATGCCGCCGCGTCGTCCTGAAGGCGGGAACGCGTCTTTTGACCTCCCGCGAGGCGATTTGCCGACTTGCACAGCAGATCGCAAAGCTTCGAGACACGGGCGTCGAGGTCATTTTCGTTTCTTCCGGCGCCGTCGGCGTCGCTATGAAATCGCTCGGTCTCAAAAAACGCCCTCGCCATCTTTCCGAGGTTCAGTCGCTCGCTGCGATCGGACAAGTTCAACTCATGTCCTTGTATGAAGAGGAGTTTCAGAAGCACGGACACAGGATCGCTCAGTTGCTTCTGACTGCGGACGATCTGCGCGCGCGCACGCGCTATCTCAATGCCGTGAACTGTCTGGAAACGCTCCTTTCCCATGGGATCATTCCCATCATCAATGAAAACGATCCTGTATCCGTCGCATCTTTGAAGTTCGGAGACAATGACATCCTCGCCGCCATGCTGGGAACGATGCTCCGCGCGGATCTTACGGTCATTCTGACGACTGTGGACGGCTTGTTGAAGCCGAAAGCGGACGGCACGCTTGGCGATCGCATTTCCATCGTGCGCGGCGTCACGGGGGAGCAGCGCGCCATGGCGCGCGGCACGGACGATTCCTCCATGTCGATCGGCGGCATGACGTCGAAGCTGAAAGCAGCCGAATTGGTCAATTCCGGCGGCGAAGCTCTCTGGATCGCGGATGGAACGCGCACCGACGTTGTTGAAGCCATTTTCCGCGGCGACGATATCGGAACGCTTTTCCTTCCGGCGAACAGTTCTGCAAAACGCGAGGCGAAGCGTCGTTGGCTTGCCTCTTTCTCGCACATTTCCGGGACGGTATGCATCGATGATGGCGCGGCAGACGCTTTGCGCAAAAAAGGCGCAAGCCTTCTCCCCTCCGGAGCAACCTCGATTTCCGGTACGTTCAAGCGCGGCGACGTCATCCAGATCATTCACGCGGGAACGGGCGAGATTGTCGGGAACGGCATTACGAACTTTTCCTCGGCGGAGGCGATCAAGCTGCTCGGCTGCCATTCCAATGAAGTGCGAAAGATTCTCGAATGCGATGCCGAGGACGAAATGATTCATCGCAACAACATGGTTCTCTTCTTATGAAGTTCTACATTAAGACCTATGGCTGCCAAATGAACGAGCGGGATTCCGATTCCGCCGCCGCGCTCCTCATTGAAGCCGGACATCAGCCTGCGGAATGCGAAGAAGAAGCGGATGTCGTGATCCTCAACACGTGCAGCGTACGCGACCAAGCGGAGCGAAAGGTCATTGGCAAGCTCGGTTTTCTTGGAAAGCTGTTGCGAGAGCGTCCGCACATGGTCTTTGGAATCATGGGTTGCATGGCGCAGAGCAGGGGGGATGAACTCCTGAAGAAAATCAAGCATTTGGATTTTGCGATCGGCACGGATCGCATTCATGAGCTTCCGCGCATCGTCGAGGCCGCCGTCCGAACTCGTCGGAAGCAGGGCAGCTTCGAACGGGCGTCCGCGGATTCGCCAGGCGTTGATGCGCATCGTTTTTCCGGAGCGGAATCGCCATTTTCCTCCTTCGTTTCCATTATGCGC
>CAZAAM010000130.1:0-3500 GCA_964483055.1 uncultured Victivallales bacterium | reverse complement strand
GTTCCTGTTCCTACTGCATCGTTCCTTACGTGCGCGGTCCGGAACGGAGCCGTTCGCCGGAAAGCATTCTTGCAGAGTGCCGCATGCTCGCAGCGCGCGGCGTCAAGGAGATCTTTCTGCTTGGACAGAACGTTTCGGCGTTCGGCATGGACAACATGCCGCCGCCGCCCGCCGCCGCGCCGTCTCCTTTCGCGGAACTGTTGTCCTCTGTCGCCCGCATCGACGGAGTCGAACGCATTCGCTTCACTTCGCCGCATCCCGCATATTTCAACGACGCCCTTATCGATGTCGTCGCCCGCGAGAAAAAGATCTGCAAGTCCTTGCATCTTCCGTTGCAGTCAGGTTCGGACTCCGTGCTGAAGCGCATGAACCGCCCTTATACGAGCGATTGGTATCGCTCCGTCGTAAATCGCCTGAAAGAGCGCGTTCCGGGCATCGTCTTCACCACGGATGTCATCGTCGGCTTCCCGGGAGAGACGGAGGAGGATTTTCGAAAGACTCAAGATCTTATGAATGAGGTCGGATTCGATAACGCCTTCATTTTCAAATATTCCCCGCGCAAAGGGACGCGTTCGGCCCAAATGGAGGACGACGTGCCGAAGGAGGAGAAGGAACGACGCAATCAGATTCTTCTTGCCGACCTGAGCCGACGCGTGGAAGCATCCAACCGCATGCTGATCGGGCAAGATTTCGAGCTTCTTGTCGAGGGTCCAAGCAAGCGCAATCCAAAGCGCTGGTCCGGACGCACGGATACGTACAAGCTCGCTGTCTTCGAGCCGATTCGTGCCGTTGAGCCCGGCGATTCGATCCGCGTCCGTATCGTTCGCACGACTCCGATGACGCTTTACGGAGAGATGATTTGATTTCCCGCGCGGCGCGGTCGCAACGGAATGATCCGTTTTTCTTCGTTTATCGCATAACATGGAATTTTTTCAATATTGGAAACTTGCGATAACCGATTTGCTTGAACCTCCTCCTTTTGTCATGCCGACGAAAATGCCGAAATTGATTTTGAAGGATGAGGCGCGGAGAAATCGCGTTATCCAAACGCCCTTATCGCAAAGATGTTTCTATCGTTGTCGCGCGCGTCTATAGATTTTATTCATTCCAAGACGGGGGCGGATGGAATGTCTCCGCACGGTCAATGCTTCTCTCGGAAAGCCGGGCGAAGATCGTCAAAGTTCCTCGCGCCAATCAGCCGGGAAGCGTCTGATGCGTTGCGCGGCAGGTTGGGAGAGTGGCAAGCGTTGGAAGTTTTCCGACGGCGACCGGCGCAAGCTCTCCTTGAGGAACGAATGCATGGCGTGCATGGAAAAGACGCATTGCTGAAATGTTCGATCAGCGAACTTCAAGGTTTGTCATTCTCCTCTCCGCGCGACAGTCTTTTCCCTTGCTGTGTTTTTTTTTTGAAACCGCTCATGCTTTTTCGGAGAGGCATGAAAATTCGCATGCCGATGCCGAAGACGGCCGTGAATCGGGCAGCATTTTTTGCAGAATAAAAATTGCGTCCCCGGTCGCGACGGCGAAGGAGAAAGAAATTCCGAAGAAACGGCAAAAAGGCGCGCCGCAGCAACCTCGTCAACGGTCGGCGGATGCGTGCGCTTCAGACTCAGGGCAGGGGAGGGGCCTTATCCTGACTTCCGGATCAGATAGAGGGAATATCCAAAGAAAAAGAGGGTCGGCGCGAGACCGGCTGCGATTGGAGGAAGATAGCCGTTTTTGCCGGCAATCATGAAGATTTCGCTCAGGATCTGATACAGCACGACGACAATGACGGCGATGATGATCGCGGTGAAGATGCCGGAACGTTCGTTCTTCGTCGCGAGCGGAAGAGCGAGGAAGGTGCAGAGAAGACAGACCCATGGAAACGCAAGGCGATTCCAGAAGATGCTCTTGTAGACGCGTTTCAGGTTCTGCGCCATGCGCGGATTGTCGCGCAGCAAGGTATAGATTTGAAACGAGGAGAGCATTTCCGGTTGAACCACGGACTTTACGATGATGTCCGGCGTTTCGGGAAAAGTCCCTTGCGGAATGATATAGGGATTCGTTTCCGGCTTTGTCGGCTGCGTGCCGGGGAGACCTTCAGGAGTGAAACCGGTGATGACGGCATTGTAGAATTCCCATCCGACGCCAGGCGTGAAGCGCGTTCGTTCCGCCTCGATCATTTCCTGCGGAATGCGATTGCGCGGATTCGTCGAATCCTCGGCGAAGATTTTCAATTTGACGTTGTCTTGAAATCCGTCGTCGCGAAAGAAGCCGAAATACCACCAGCGCAGACGGTCGCCGCTGTGATATTGAAGCTTGTTGTTCGCGCTTTTCTTGTTTTCCGGATCAACGACGCCCTGCATGATTCCTTCCGCCTTCAGCGTGGCGTCCGGAACGAGCTTCTCGTTGAAGTAGAAGTTGATAAGCATGACGAAGAACGCCACTGCGTAGATCGGGAATGCGCATCGAAAGAGGGAGATCCCCGATGCGCGCATGGCCGTGATTTCACGATGCCGCCCAAAATTCGCAAGCGTGTACATCGTCGAAAGCAGGACCGTAATGGGAAGAATGAAGCGGATGTTTCCCGGAATTTTCCAAAAAAAGTATTGAAACGCCAAAGAAAGCGGCGCCTTGTTGTCAAGAAAGTCGCTGATGTCGTTAAAGACGTCGGCGATCAGAAAGAGCAGCGTAAAGGCGAATAGAAGCGCGAGGAAGGGAATCATGAATTCGCGAAAGACGTACCCGTCCAGCTTCGACATCCAAAGGAATGTGCGTTCCAGCGTCTGTTGCAGCTTTTGCTCGTTTTTTTTCATTGTGTCGGGGAAATTCCGTTTAGGGATATGGTATGGAAAAAGCATGCCCGCAATTTTCATGCGGGCATGTTCGCAAAACGAAGCGGGAGTTACGATCTCCGACGCTGCGTGCGGCGTTTCTTCTCGCTCGGCTTTTCAAAGTGTCTCCGATTGCGGAGCTCCTTCAAAGTGCCTTCTTTGTCGAGTTTCTTCTTCAGGCGGCGCAGGGCGCGATCGACCGGCTCGCCCTTCCTGAGGCGCACTTCCGTTGCTTCCATGTCTTTCACCCCCTCTCGTCGGTTGCGTGGTTGATGTTGCATCGAATCCGCATAATGAATGCGTTCCCTTTTATTTTCATTCGTTGGCGAATCCGGCCTCGTCGGCCAGAAGGACGCGCAGCTTGCTGAGCGCCTGATTCTGAATCTGGCGAACGCGTTCGCGCGTCCTGCCGATTTCCTGACTGACCTCTTCCAAAGTCTTCGGACGCTTTCCATCGAGACCGAAGCGCATTTGCAGAATCAGTCGTTCGCGCTCCTCCAGCTCGCCCAAAAGGGACATGAGGCGTCCGACGGATTCCACATCGGAAAGAATGCGATCCGGCGTCATTGCGCCTCGGTCAGGAATGATGTCTTGAAATTCGCCTTCCTCGCCCTGCTGGATTGGATCGTGCAAGGAAAAAGTGCGCAGGTCGGCAAGACGCAGTCCCGCGACCGTGCGTTCGCT
>CAZAAM010000129.1:0-5927 GCA_964483055.1 uncultured Victivallales bacterium | reverse complement strand
AGCGAAACGGCATCGGACCTGCGGATATTTCCACTTTGCAGAAATGCCGAAAACAGAATGCCTTGGGATTGCGAAAATTCAGTCGAAGCCCGCATCGCGTCTAGCGACAAGAAGCGTCTTGAAAGAAAGGTTTCCCCTGCCGTTCATCGTCCCTGTGAACGTGATGATGCGCCGAAAATGAACTTTCGAATGGTTGACGACTTTCACCGAAGGTTGCATGCAATCAAAATCTCTCCTTTCAACGGAAAGCAATCTTTGCAGCCGCAGGCCGGCATGCGATGCGGGTCGTCTTGCCGCAGAAGCCGCGGCGTTTCAGAAGCATCGCCGCCTTTGTCCGGAAATGCGAATTCAATGCCATGGAGCGCCGCCGCCGCCGGAGAACCAAAGACGCGTCTTCTCCGCATCGGGAACACTGGAGCCCCTACGGGCGAAAAGATTTTAATCACCGTAATATTATTCATAACGCTGCGCTTATGCAGGTGATAAGAAGACCTCTTCATCGGAGAAGAAGAACGACGCTTCCGCCGATCCCTGCAAAAGATCAGGTTCAATGCTCGTTGTCGATTTTCAGAACGGCAGGAGGCGCTTAGACGAAAAGCGGCAAGGTCCAGCGCAAGGGATAAGGATGCGAAGCGAAAAAGACGAAAACAGAACAAAGAAGCAGGTGAGAGGAGCGAAACGGGATAAGATGCTGCATTGAGGCGCGATCTCGTTTGCACGCGTTTTGCGCTTTTGAAATCGATGGAGGATTTTTCATATCCGTCCGCCTGACTCCGAACGTTGGCTCATGGCATGCGGACTCGCCTGCGGTTCGGACGCTTTTCCTGCGAAAGTCATGCCGAAGGCGTCTCGGCCGCAAGAGCGAGTATCTCCCGCTTCAGGCGTTCGAACGCCTCCGACTCCGGAAGATTCGCAAAAGGAACGCCGAAACGGAATAGCGAAACGTTTCCGGCGCGAGAGCCTGCAATGCCGAGTTCCGCATCCTTCGCTTCGCCCGGTCCGTTCACGACGCATCCCATGACCGCAATCTTGCGGATGGGAAGAGAGACGCCTTCCGACTTAAGAGTGGCGATCAGATTCTCCACCTTTTCCGCCATGGAAAAAAGATCATATTCCGTTCGCGCGCAAGTCGGACAGGATACGATTTCCGGTCGTGCGTCGCGCAGCTCGCACGCTTCCAGAAGAGCGATCGCGGCGCGGACCTCTTCGGCGGGAGGAGCCGTCAGACTTACACGAATCGTATCTCCGATTCCGTCCAAAAGCAAAGAGCCGATTCCTGCGGAGCTTTTGACGATGCCGCGATATGGCGTTCCCGCCTCGGTCACGCCAAGATGCAAAGGCAGGTCGGAACGCGAAGCGAACAGACGACAGGCGCGAACCATGACGGGCGCGCTGCTGGCCTTCAAGGAAACCTTGACGTCACGAAAACCGAATTCAGAAAGAAGAGCGACCTGCTCTTCCGCTGCGTCGCAAAGAGATTCGGCCAAAGCGTCCTCGCGCGACATTCCCGATGCGATCTTTCTTTCCAAGAGTCCTTTGGGCAGACTTCCGGAATTCGCTCCGACGCGAATCGGAATTCCCGCGCCGCCTGCAGCCTCCGCAACGGCGCGAACTCTCTCCGGACCTCCGATGTTGCCGGGATTGATTCGGACTCCGTGCGCTCCGACGCGGATCGCTTCCAAGGCAAGACGCCAATCGAAATGGATGTCCGCGATCACTGGAATCGGCGATTCGGCGACGATGCGCTCCATTGCGCATGCGGACTCGCGATCCGGCACGGAACAACGGATGATCTGGCATCCTAACGCGGCCAATTCACGGATCTGCGCGAGCGTCGCATCCGCGTCAGACGTCTTTGTATTGGTCATTGACTGCACGGAAACAGGAGCGCCGCCGCCGATCGGAACGTCGCCGACGAAAATGCGACGAGCGTCACGGCGCCGCATGTTCGGCTCCTTGGGCCTGCGACAGCGATCCGCTGTCCGGAATCGTTTCGGCGGATTCCGATGAGACGGACGTCTCCATGGCGGACGGAGCGATCGATTGCGGCTCCAAGAGACGGTCCGGAATCATTTTGCGGACGTCATAGAATGTGACGAGCAGCATGAAGCCGACCAGAATGAAGACGAAGAAGAACGTCAGCGGCTGCAAAAGCTTCGCTGGCACGGGTCGGCGTATCGCAAGCTCGACCACGGCGAACATGATGTGTCCTCCGTCCAGCACGGGAATAGGCAGGAGGTTGAACAGTCCGAGCGAATAGCTGATAAGCACGACCAGGCTCAGCCCCATCATGAACGATTGCGTAAAGGAAAGTATCAGCTGTCGTCCGATTCCCGCCGGACCGGAAAGATTCTTGACGCCGATCGCGGCGTATCCGGCATCCATGCCGAACTGCCGCTGCAAGGTCAAGCCAAGACTGCGGATCGTGCGTCCCGTCAAGACTAGGACATGTTCAAACTGCTCGATCGGATTCGGATGAGAAAGGGCATAAAGACGCGCGCCGATATCGTAATAGCGGACGAGCCTTGCGCTTCCTTGCGCGACGGCGGGCTGTCCGTTCCGTATGTAGGAAACGACCAGCGTCGCTCCGTCGCTGGCGCGGACGGCTTCCGTAAAGGCGGATGGTTTCGAATAGCTTATGCCGTTCATGGCCACAATGCGATCGCCGGGCTGGAAGCGAAATTCCGTTTCCGCCGGAGTTCCGGGCGCGACCTTTTCTATGACGAGCCCGTCGCCGGAAAAAACGACGCCGATCTGTCTCAATTCATAAAGAAAGCGCGGTTCGACCTCCGTGAAGACCGTTTTTCCGGAACGATCCAACAGGAAGGTCAGAGGCTTTCCGTCCGAGCGCACGACGAGGTCAGCAAACTCCGATTGATCGGCGACGGTCTTGCCGTTCACGGAAATGACCCGATCGCCCGCCTTCACTCCGGCCTTTTCCGCAGGGGAGCCGGATTCCGGATACAAATAGACAGGAAGCTCCGGCGTGAAAAAGGGATAAAGAATCTGTTCGGACTTCATGACGTTCGGATTGACGGCGGGGACGTAGGAGATCGTCATCGGCATTCCGTCGCGTTCGACGTCCAACGAAACCTCCTTTACGTTGTCGTCGTTCAGCATCAGGCGCGTGGCGAATTCCTGCCATGTAAGACTGAAGGGCTTCCCATTCAGGCGAACGATCTTGTCGCCGGGACGCAATCCCGCACGCCATTCAGGGCTTTCCTCCTCCACGGAGTTCACCTTGAAGAAGGTTGCCTTGACATTCTCCTTCGGCATTCCGACGACCCAAATCACGCAGCCGAGCAGCATGGCGAACAGAATGTTGAAAAGCGGTCCGGCGAACGCGGTCGCAATTCGCTTCCATGGGGTCGCGCGAGGAAGCGGATTGCCGTTTTCGTCCTTGATGTCATCGCCCGACGCATCGAGCTGCGGCAGGTCGACATAGCCTCCGAATGGAAGACATCCGATACGGTATTCCACGCCCTTGATCTTCTTGCTCCAAACCGTCTTGAAGCCGATGGAGAACGCCACGACGTGCAAGCCGCACAGACGTGCGACGAGAAAGTGTCCGACTTCATGCACGATAATCGTCAATCCGAAAAAGAATACCATCAGAATGACGGAAATCGTCGTCAAAAGAATCTCACCCATATCTTATTCTTCCATAATTTTCGTCGTTTTTGTCAGTGATTCAATGTCAAATTTTCAGCAAACGCCCTGGCTTCGGCATCGGCGGACAAGATCGAATCCAAAGAGTCATCGTCCCGCCGCGGCTGCGATTCCAGCGTCCGTTCCACAATGCGCCAGATGTCCGTGAAGCGAATCTCGCCCTTCCGAAAACGGACGAACGCCGCTTCATTCGCTGCATTCAGCACGGCAGGCGCGGTTCCGCCGATGCGGAGCGCCTCGCGCGCGAATCCGAGCGACGGAAAACGCGTCTCGTCGGGCTCTTCAAAGGAAAGCGTTCCGACAGAGGCGAGGTCGAGCGGCTCAAGACCGCCTTCAACATGCGCGGGCCAGGTCAATGCGTACTGAATCGGGAAACGCATGTCCGGCACGCTCATCTGCGCCAGCATGGAACCGTCCTGAAAACGGATCATGGAATGCACGATCGACTGAGGATGAATCAGAACGCGCAGCCTTTCCGGCGGAAAGTCGAAAAGCCAGCGAGCCTCGATCAGTTCCAATGCCTTGTTCATCAGCGTCGCGGAATCCACCGTGACTTTCGGTCCCATCGACCACGTAGGATGATTCAGAGCCTGATGCCATGTTATTTCGTCCATTTCGGCCGGAGTCTTCCTGCGGAAGGGACCGCCGCTCGCCGTCAGGACTAGCTCCGAGATTTCGCCGCGGTCACGGCCCTCCATGCACTGAAAGATTGCGCTGTGTTCGCTGTCCACAGGCAGAATGCGCGCATGTTTCTGCTTCGCCGCCGTCATGATCAGGCGTCCCGCCATGACGAGAACTTCCTTGCTTGCAAGCGCGATCGTCAACCCCCTGCGTATTGCCGTCAGCGTCGGCAGGAAGCCGCCGGTTCCAACGATAGCCACGAGAACAATGTCCAGAGGCGTCTCCGCAACAGCGTCGCACAAGGCGCATGCGCCGGCGCATGCCTCGCAGCCGTCGGGAACGCCGGCTCGCAAATCCGGAAGCAGCGAGGGATCGGCGATTACGGCTACGTCCGGATGGAATTCGTTCGCCTGTTCGATCAGACGCTTCACGTTGCGTCCGGCCGCAAGCAGCGAGACGCGCACATGTTCCTTCTGGGCGCGCGCCACCTTCAGCGCGTTTTCGCCAATGGAACCCGTAGAGCCAAGAATCGCAAGTCGCTTCATCGCTCCCCTCCCCCGTTTTCGAAAGGACGCTCCAACAGGAATGTAACCGGGCCGTCGTTGACGAGAGACACCTTCATGTCGGCGGCAAAGCATCCGGTCTCGACCTTCGTCACGCCTTCTCGTCGCAAGGCCTCGATGAAATATTCGTACAATTCGTTCGCCTTCTTCGGTTCGGCCGCGGCGTCGAAGCCCGGCCTGCGGCCCTTCCGGCAGTCGCCGTAAAGCGTGAACTGAGAAACGACGAGCGCCGCGCCGTCGATGTCGTTCAAGGCTAGGTTCATCTTGCCTGCCGCATCCTCGAAAACGCGCAGCCCCGCAATCTTCTTCGCCAGCCAGTCCGCATCCGCACAGGAGTCCCCGTGCGCAACGCCAACGAACAGAAGGACGCCTTGTCCGATGGAACCGATCACGACTCCATCGACGGCGACCGACGCCTCCTTGACTCGTTGAAGAAGAATCCGCATGAAGTCCTTGCCCAATCAGATCTGTTCGAACGCCTGTTCGAAATCCGCCTTGATGTCGTCGATGTTCTCCAATCCGACGGAAACCCGAATCAGAGTTGGAGACACGCCGGCGAGGGCGAGCTCCTCGTCCGTGAGCTGACGATGCGTCGAGCTCGCCGGATGCAGCACGCAAGTGCGCAGGTCGGCGACATGGACGACGATGCGCGCAAGCTTCAAGGCGTTCATGATCTTTTCGCCGGCCTCCTTCCCGCCCTTGATGTTGAAGCTCAGGACGCCGCTTCCGCCTCGCAAATACTTTTTCGCGCGAGCGTATTCGGAATTGCCGGGCAGGAAGGGATAGTTCACGCTGGCGACCTTTGGATGCGCGGAAAGGAACTTCGCCAGTTCCAAGGCATTGAAGCAGTGGCGATCCATGCGGACATGCAACGTCTCAATACCGAGATTGCAAAGGAATGCATTGAACGGCGCCATGGGCATGCCGACGTCGCGCACCCATTGAACGCGCAGCTTGACGGAAAACGGCGTTTCCTTGAAGTCGCGCGTGTAGACCAATCCATGATAGCTCTCGTCCGGCTCGGTGAATTCAGGAAACTTTCCTTTCGTCCAGTCGACGCCGCCTTTTTCCATG
>CAZAAM010000128.1:0-5932 GCA_964483055.1 uncultured Victivallales bacterium | reverse complement strand
TGCGCCGGAGACGCTTCTTTCCGGCGATCACGCGCGGATCGCCGCATGGCGGCGCGCCGAGGCCTTGAGTTCGACGATCCTGAATCGTCCCGATTTGATTCTGAAGAGAAACAACGAATCTAACATACAGCAACGGAGGCAAGCAAATGAGTGTTATCGCGAAAATTGAAAAGGCTCAGTGCAAGAGCGAGATCCCTGAGTTCAACATCGGGGACACCGTCAAGGTTTCCACTCGCATCGTCGAAGGAACGACCGAGCGCATTCAGAACTTTACCGGCGTCGTCATCGCCCGCAAGAATTCCGGCATCCGCGAGACCTTCACGGTTCGCCGCTTTCAGAACGGCTACGGCGTCGAGCGCATCTTCCCGCTTCACAGCCCGCGCGTAGACAAAATCACGGTCGAGCGTCGCGGTCATGTTCGTCGCGCGAAGCTCTACTATCTGCGCACGAAGATCGGCAAAGAGGCTCGCGTGAAGGAGCATAAGTACTTCGGCGAAGAGGCCGCCGCGCGCGCCGCGGAAGCTCGCAGCGCGAAGAAGTCCTGATCGCATGGACTATCTTTCGGTTTCATCCGAACTCCTCGTCTTCGAGAACGCTCTCAGAGACGAGGGGCTTTTTTTTGTCTGCGGCATCGACGAAGCAGGACGCGGGTGCTGCGCCGGTCCGGTTTGCGCTGCCGCGGTTCTCTTTACGGATCTTGCGCGCATCCCTGCCGGAGTCAACGACTCCAAGCAGCTGTCGCATGCGCGCCGCATGGAGTTGCGGGAGAGTCTGCTTGCCGAACCTTCCGTCGTCTGGTCGGTCGCGATGGTCGACCAGCGTGAAATCGATGATACGGACATTCTTCGCGCCACATGGCATGCGATGCGTCTCGCAGTCGAAGGGCTTTCCCGCAAGCCGGATATCGCCCTCGTGGACGGCAATCCGGTGCAGGGGCTTCCCGTTCCTTCTCGCGCGATCGTCAAAGGCGACGCTCGTTCCGCCAGCATCGCCGCAGCCAGCATTCTTGCTAAAACGAGTCGGGATCTTTACATGATTGACATGGCGAAAAAGTATCCGCGCTACCGTTTCGATGTGCACAAAGGGTACTGCACGGCTTTGCATACGGAACTGATTCGCAAGTACGGTCCCTGCGCTCTGCACCGGAAGACGTTCGAGCCGGTGCGCTCGATTCTGAATCCGCCGGAGTACGAACAAGCGGAGTTCGAGCTCTGAACCGTTTTCGCGCCTCATTCCTCCCTCAGTACGGATGGGGAGAGCCGTGCGATTCATTCCTGCGACTCTGATCTCATGTCCGGCGCAGGCGGAGTTCGAGCGTCGCGCTTCGCAATTTGACCAGCGAAGACATGTCGTTCGCTCATTTCAAAAATTCATGCATTTTCCTTGTTCTTGCGCCTCGATATTCGATTCGCGCAGTCCGGTTTGCGTCTGAAAGGATTCTGAGCGACCGTTCGATGTCAATTGGCATTGAGCTTTCATTGTTTTCTCTCTCAAGAGCGCAGGTCGCATCAAGCTCGCGTTTCCGCCGCGATCTTTTTCCCTCTGCAGGAAATTCGTCTCTCGTGTTTCCCCGTTCGTTTCGCTTGACCTTTTCCGATTTTCAATTTCATCGACGCGCGCACGAGAAAGAAGTTGTCCTGGATTCGCATTCGATTCGTTTTCATCGCGCAGGAAGAGGATGCCGCATGCTTTGCTGCCGCAAGCTTCAGCATGCGGCGGCATCGTCGGCGCGGATAAAAAATATGAAAAAAAGATAAAATTTGCTTGCAATCAATCTGAATGTTGCCTATTTTATTTTTGAAATTTCTAGAAAAAGTAAAAAACAAGCAAGGAAACTCGAATGAAGATTCGATTCATTATTTTCATAGAAATTCTTTCGATTGCGTTGCTTGGCGCTCTTTCCGATGCATGGGCGGCGAACGAAATTCCCGCCGTAAGCGACAAGGTGAAGATCCTTCCGGAGACGCGCAATGGATTCGTTCATCCGGGATTGGGCGTTTCACAGAAGGATCTGGAGAACGCGCGGAAACAGGTTCTTGCTGGACGCGAGCCATGGCTTTCCTACTGGAAGGAGTTTGCCGCATGGGCGTCGGGCAAGAGCATCGCCCTTCAGAATGAAAGCCTTTCGCATCCGGGGGAGCCGGACACGGACGCATGGGACGGACGCCTCACGCAATCCAAGCTGGGGCATGACGGAGGGCTTGCGTATGCTCAGGCTCTGATGTATTTTTTTACAGGGGACGAGGCGTATCGGCGGAACGCGTTGCGCATCATGAAGGTTTGGAGCAAAATGAATCCTTCGAAGTACCGCGCGTATGCGGACAGTCAGATCCATACGGGGCCTCCGCTGCACGGGTTTCTGCAGGCGGCGGAAATCATCCGCCATACGTCGACGGAGAATCCGGATCTTGAATGGAAGCCGGAATACACGGAGGCTCTGGAGCGGAACCTGATTCGTCCGGCGATTACGACGTTCATGAATGCGAACGGCTGGTTCATGAATCAGCACAACTATGCGATTCTGGGATCGATATCCGGCTTCATCTTTCTGGACGATCGAAAGGGCTATGACCAGCGCGTGGAGTGGTTCACGGTCAATAAGGACGCGCCGGACCCCAGTCGCAGCGGCTCCATCAAGCACCTTGCACGGCTTGTGACGCAAGACTGGACGACGGGGAAGGCGGTCAAGCCGCGCGTGCAGCTTGTGGAAATGGGACGAGATCAGGCGCATTCCGCAGGAGACCTCTTTTTGTTCTCGTACATTGCCAATATGTTCGGAATTCAAGGGACGCGCGTGGATCCGGTCCGCGGAACGCCTTCGCAAGCGCCAAATGCCGTTCCAGTGATGGAGTTTCTGGATCATCGGATCCTGAAGGCCGCGGACTACTATTGTCGCTACATGCTCGGATACGACACGCCATGGACGCCGACGCCGCCGTACCGCACGCTTGCCGAAGCGGATCGCGGACGCTGGGACACGTTCGATTTCTGGAGAATATGGGAATATTACGTGTTGGACAAGGGGTGGGATCTTTCCAAGATCGCGCCATATCTGGATCGCATGTACAAAATTCGCTTTCGAGCGGGAAACTGGCTTCAGCTCCCTGCGAATGCGAAAGGCCCCGCCTTGCGATTCGTTCCCGGATGGCGGCAGAACGACGAGATCGCCATCGTCGATCGTTCGACGCCGCTTGATGCGAAGAGCGCGGCTTGCACGGAAAACGACCGCCGCTTCCTTCGCGTCCGGCCGGATTCTTCCGGCGCGCGCATTGCGCTTCTCACTTGCGCTACGGGCGGTCCCCTCATTGCAATGCGCGTCCGCACGGACGGCGCTGCAAGGATTCGAATTTCCGAGATATCCGAACCCTGGCATCTTCCGAACACGAAGGGCGAATGGCGCAACGTCGTTTTCGCGATTCCGCGCAACGAATGGCTTGGAAACTGTCACTTTCTTACAGTCGTCGCCAAGAAAGGAACGACCGTCGATTTGGAAACGTTCGTTCGTGATGCGGGAAAAACGCTTCAGCTGCCGAAGTTGGAAGAGACGGGGAAACGCATCAGCTTCATCGCATGCGCGGGAATTCCCGCCTTCCTTCCGTTGCACTCCGACGGAAGGGGAACATTCCGAACGTGGGGAGCGCCCGACGGCATTGAAATCGACGCCAAAGGAGTCGTTTCCTTTCGAATGCAGAAGGCCGGAAGCGACCGCTTCCTGGCAGGCGTCGACGATGGAACGACCATCGTTTTGTGCGAAATATCGCTTCAAACCGGAAAGAATCGCGCGGATACGATTCGTTTGGCTTCAAGGAGACGTCGCGCCCCGGATTCGGAGTGGCGCAAGACGACTCTCTTGCAGCTGCTCCGCGCAAGGACGAAGGCGCGCCGTTTGGAGAAGAGCGGTTCGGACGAGGCGTTCATGGCCGCAATCCAGGAGCTTCGCGAGGCTGCAGACGCCTTGGAGCCGCTGACGCCGCGGCTTCCGGACGGGTCGATAGACTACAGGGAAATCGTTTTATCCGATCTCGGCGGAGAGATTTTTTCTCTTGCGGATGAAAAAACAGGAACTGCGCCGAGCTATCTGCTTGGACGCAACATGCAATATCTTTTTGATTTCGGAGCAAACTACCGCGTTGTTCTCGATTCCATCGTCATGCAGGCGTGGGCGATTCCGAGTCGCGCCGCGGATTCGACGGTTTTCGGCTCCGTCGACGGATTGAACTGGGATCGCCTCACTCCGGAAGAATTGCCGTTGACGGAAGATGCGAAAACGTTGCAAGTCGCGCCTGAATTCCGCAACAAGGGATACCGCTACATCAAACTGGCGAAGACGAGCCGGCGTGCGGCGAACATTTTTACGATCGCGGAACTGCGTCTCAACGGACGGCGCATCCAGATCAACGATTCCGTCGAACGCGTGTCGATCTCATCCCCGGAGGCCTTGTGCGGGAGGATCGCAGGTCGGGCTTCCGTTCGCATCGATGTCGATCTTTGCGAGCCGGTTCGGAATTTGCGAGCGAGCATCGCCGGCATTCCCGCAAAGATTGTCAAGAAAACGCGCGGTTTCACGGCAGAGGCGGACATCCCCGCCTCGATGAAACCGGGCAAGCTGGATTTCACGATCGACTACGTTTGCACGGACGGAAAGCGCGCGCCGACGATCGACTGGACGACCGACCGCACGGAATTGTTCCGTTCCGACGACTCCACCGAAATACGCGACGTGTTGAAGCGGACGAGACTGATTGATACGACGCCAGGACGCTCCGAACAGGAAACGTGCCGATTCACAGAAACCCTGTTCGATGGTCGCCATGAGACCTTTTCGGATTATCGTTCCGAACGAGGCGGAGCAAGATCCGGCATCGCCTTCGACTTCGGATCCTCTCCCGTCGCCATCACGCACGTGGAGCTTCTTTCGCGCCCGGGCGCGCTCTCCGCACGCATCGGGGGAACCCGTCTTCAAGGGTCGCAGGACGGTCAGGAATGGACTGATTTGACCTGGGGCGCAGCGAATGTTCCCGGGTGGCAGACGATTCATGTGCGCGGCGAAGCGAAGACGTGGAGATATTATCGCCTCATAAACGACAACTACTGGTACGGCAACATGTCGGAAGTGCGCTTCCACGAAAAGCGATGACGCAACAGCGAAGCGGACGACGGCGCATCTCCTTTGCGTTCCGAACGTTCTCGCAATGTCGCTTGAGCTTTGCCTGATTCTGAGGCGCTGAGTCGAATTTCGGATTCGCCGCACAATCCATCGCATCGCGTTTGCGCGCGGCGGCCTTCAAGCGCAATCGCGCGGACGCAAAAAAAACGGATCCGGAATGAAACCGGATCCGTCGAAGACTGGACGCTGGAAAGCGATGCGAACGGCTTACTGGCCGACGCCCCAGCGAATGAACTTCTTGACCTGAACCTTCGGATAGAGCTTGGAGAAGCAAGTCTTGTCGTCGAGAATCCAGGGCTGGTTGACGAGGCAGACCTCGCTGTACCACTTGGAGAGCTTGCCCATGACGATCTTGTCGATGATGTTCTCCGGCTTTCCTGCGAGCTGAGCCTTCGCGATTTCACGCTCATGCGCGATCGCCTCTTCCGGGATGTCCTTGGAGGTGATGTAGAGCGGATTGAAGGCGGCGATCTGCAGGCAGACGTTCTTCGCGATTTCCGCGTTCGCTTCGCCTTCGAGCTCGACGAGGACGCCGATTTTTCCGCCGAGGTGGAGATAATTGCCAATGAGTCCGTCGGACTCCATGCGAACCGCGCGGCTGAGAATCATCTTTTCGCCGAACTTGGCGAAAAGGGCGGCGAGCTCTTCTTCTTCCATCTTTTGGGCGGTTTCGGTGATGTCGCCGGACCCGGAGGTGGCGTCGAGAATGCGCTTCGCGGCTTCATTGCCGAAGGCGCGGAACTTTTCGTTGTTGGCAACGAAGTC
>CAZAAM010000127.1:0-5971 GCA_964483055.1 uncultured Victivallales bacterium | reverse complement strand
GATTCATTCAGGTCTTGCGGACGAAAAAAGCTCTTTGGTCGCTGCTCGTCGGAGCGGCGGCTTTGCTTGCATTGCAATGCCGTTTTGAAGCGTTCGAGCTCATCCTTTTCGGCGGCCTCGGACTCGGTGTCTGCCTTGGGGTACTCCGAAAAAGCTGGCGAAGCGGCGCGTGCGCTCTTCTGCTTTTCCTCGCAGGCGCGACGGCGACGGGGCTCTTTCTGGAATTGCTCCCGCACTATCCCTCCGTCTCGGGAGCCGTCATCGAGCGTGCGAAATACACGAAGAATCACTTCCACATCATCCTGTTTTTGAAATGACGCTTCTTCACTCGTTTCTTCTGATCGCGCAGCGGCTTTGGGAGCCGTTCGGAGTTCTTCTGCTTCTCGGACTTGCGATCGCCCTTTGGCGCAACTGGAAGACCCGCGGTCCGCTTTTCTGGTTCGTCGTCGCATTTCTGGCGTTCGCGCTCCTCTGGCGCAGCGTCGTTCCCGGCGTCTCGACATCCCGCTATTTCGCGATCTTCACGCTTCCGTGCATTTTCTTCACGACCTGCGTCTTTCTCGCCTTGCGCGCGATAAGCAGGAAGTTCGCCCTGATCGCCCTGGGCGTCCTGATTTTGTGCTCGGCATGCAAGGATCTGCGTTTCAATCCATATGAAAAAAAGCTTCTGAGTCTGTACCAGACCGTCCGGGAAGACGCCGCGCGCTTCGAACGCCCCCTGCTCTTTTCCTGTTCGCGCTTCGCAAGAAACGAACGCTGGCATGTCGGGATTCCAAGCTGCACGCCGGACCGCATCGTCGGATGGGAAGCGATTCTGGAGGGGCTTCAAGACAATCTGGACGTCTATCGCGACGACTTCGATGCGGTCTATGTCTTTCTCGAGCTTCCGAACGAAGCGCAAGACGCGGAGAAGCGCATCAGGACGCTCATGCCGGAAGGAATCGAAATCATCGGAAGCGTCTGGCGCAATTCCAGAAAGAAAAAACGGATCGTCGCTTTCCGCTATTGTCCGCCGCGGCTTGCCGAAGACGAACTGCGCGCTCTTCAAGATGCGCCGCGCGGCACGCTTCTTTGGAACGGCGACTTCTCCAAGCCGTATTCTCCGGAAAGATATGCGGAATTCATGGAAAGAAGAAGAAAATACCTGCCCCGTTATCGCACGGAGAAAGCGATTCTTCCGGATGGATGGGGCGGAATCGATTGCTCTCCCTTCGGGGAAACGGACGCATTCGTGACAATTCGCGAACGAGGCGGGCGCAATGTTCTGCATGTTGAAGCGAACGACCTTTTCATCTGTCCGATCTCTTCCGCGATTCCGCATGAGGAAAGCGTCGTTCTTTCGTTCTTCGTCCGTGCGAATCGCGACAGCATCCTTCAGATCTCCCAGCGCGACGATCCCATCGTCGTGCTTCCGCTAAAAAAAGACGAAGAACGCCTTCTCCGCATCATTCTGCCCAAGCGCAAGGATTCCCCGCCGCAAACGAGGGTGCGCTTCTGGCTTCAAACTGGAGACGTCGATCTCTGGGACGTTCGTTGGATCCCGGTCTCGAATGCCGCCCCGGTTCAAGACGGAAATGCGAACCCGCAGCCGTCGAACGCGAATAAGAAAACTTCTGCCATCAGGAAAACGGACTCGTCATGCGAATTCTCCATTGGCTTCTCGGATTCGAACGCGCGGGCGGTCTGAACCGCTACGCGTCGGATCTTGCACGTTCGCAAGCGCAATGCGGCAACGCCGTTTTCGCGCTTTGGCCGGAGGGATCGCTCCTTCGCAAAAAACAAGCGGCGATTCGCCGGCTCGCGCCAAGAAACGGAGTCGCATGCTTCGCCCTGACCGGCGGACGGCCTGTGCCGCTTTTGGAAGGCGTGCGGGATCCTGAAGAGCTTCTTCGCCCGCGAAACATTTTATCCGACGAATCGATCCGCGCGCTTCTGGACGAAACCGCGCCGGACGTCGTTCATGTCCACTCGTGGATGGGCTTTCCAGACGAACTGCTGCCGGAACTTCGCCGGAGAAGAATCGCGCTCGTCTTCACCACGCATGACTATTTCGCCTTATGCCCGCGCGTGAACTTCATCGACGACTCGGGGCGTCTCTGCGACGCGCCCGACGACGAAACATGCTCCCGATGCAACCGCAATGCGCCGAGTTCAAGCTTTCTGGCGCTCCGAAACGCGCCGCTCCTTCTGCGCTGCAAGCCGTGGCTGCAACCGCTCCTTGCCTTGCGCAAGCGCAAACGCCGCGCTGAGAAATCGACGCCGGAAGCGCCGCCGCACGAATCGGAACACAGGAAGGCCGCCGATGCGCCAAAGCGCTATCTCGCCCTTGCGGAGCGTCAAAAGGAGCTGCTTCTTGCATGCGATCGCATTCATTTCAACAGCGATGCGACGCGCGGCGTTTACGAACGCTTTCTTCCGGGACTGCAGGGCTCGACGATTCCGATTACGCATGCCGGAATATCGGATCGCCGCCGTGCGCGCACGGCGAATCCCGAATGCGTTCGTCTCTGCTTCATTGGAGCGGCAACTCCTTACAAGGGGCTGCCTCTGCTGGAAGAGACCCTGCGCGATCTTTGGACTCGCGGCGCAAGAAACTGGTCGTTGGACGTCTGGGGAACGCCGGACAAGGATGCGCCGGACGCGACAGACTCGACAGCCGCTCCAGCGATTCGAAGACGCGGTTCGTTCCGCCCGGAAGACGAAGAGCGCGTCTTTCAAAGCGCGGATCTCTTGATCGTCCCGTCCATATGGAATGAAACCTTCGGCTTCGTTGTCCTTGAAGCGCTTTCCTTCGGGCTTCCTGTTCTTTGTTCGGATACGGTCGGTGCGAAAATTCTGCTGGATCCGGAATGGATCTTCCATGGGGAACAGGGACTCCGCGCCGCCTTGAAGAATCTGCTTGACGAGCCTTCCAAACTGGATGAAGCCAATGCGCGCATTCTGGCGGCGAAGCCCGTGCCGACGATGGAACGTCACGAACAGGACATTGAAGCCTTCTATCGAGACGCCCTCGCAGCCGTCAAGCGATCGAAAGGGAAAGATTGAACGCAATGCGCTCGGAGAACAACCTGATGCAAGAAAGGAGCCTATGCCCGCTTCCATGAAAAAAGTCGCCATCATTGGAATTGTCGGTCTTCCGGCGAACTACGGAGGATTCGAACGATTCGCGGAGCAGCTTGTGCAACGCATTTGGGATAAATTCGATTTTACTGTCTACTGCTCGAAGCAAGCCTTCGGAGAACATCCTGGCAGCTATGGAAAAACACATCTCAAGTATCTGCCGCTGAAAGCAAACGGAATGCAGAGCATTCCTTACGACATGTGGGCGATTCTCGATTCCCTTCGCTTTGCCGACACGCTGCTGATCCTCGGCGTCGGCGGCTGTACGCTGCTTCCCCTGCTCCGATTCTTCGGCTGTCGCAAGAAGATCGTCGTCAACATCGACGGCATCGAATGGAAGCGCGCAAAGTGGTCCGGACTTGCGCGCGCCTACTTGCGCTTCGCCGAAAAATGCGCCGTGCGATGCGCGGACTCCATCGTCGGAGACAATCAAGTGATCGTCGACTATGTGACGTCGACTTATCAGCGCGACTGCGAACTGATCGAATACGGAGCGGACAACAGAAAGGTCGATTGACATGGATTCCTATGCATTTCAAAAGGATCGGTACGCCTTCGCCGTCTGCCGAATCGAACCCGAAAACAACATCCATCTCATCTTGGACGCCTTTCGCGATGCGCCGCCTTTCCCCGTCGTAATCGTCGGAAACTGGACTCACGGCGATTATGGACGCGAACTGCGCGAAAAGCATCGCAACGCACCATCCGTGCATCTGCTCGATCCGATTTACGATACCGAAAAACTGAATGCGATTCGCGCGCGCTGCTATCTGTATCTGCATGGACACTCCTGCGGCGGCACCAATCCGTCCTTAGTCGAAGCAATGTTCCTCGGGCTTCCAATCGCCGCCTTCGACGTGAACTTCAATCGCGCGACAACGGAAGACAAGGCCTTTTATTTCGATTCTTCAGAACAGCTTCGCACGCTCTGCAAGACCCTGAGCGATGAAGACGTCGCGAAGAATGCGGCGGCCATGAAGGAAATCGCTCTCCGCCGCTATACGTGGGCGCGCATCAGCGATCTTTACGCAAGGCTGTTTTAAATGAATCCAAACAAAAAAGCCGAAAAACAAAGCAAGGCAGGAAGAACGAATTTGAAGGCTTCGGCGACGAATGCGGAGGATGCGGAGGCTCTGATCGCGTTCCTCGGCCGAAGTCTGTACGGAAATGAGCAGGACGGCCTCGATTCGGGCGAAACGGCGATTTCCGTATGCAGCGACGCAACGAAAATTCAAAGAGCTCCGCGCCCGTCTGCGCCGGACGAACGAATCCTCGCGCTTGCCGAAAAGAAAGGGCTGCAGGCTGTCTTCTACTGGCTGCTTCACGATGCGGCTCCGAAGCAGGCCGCACGCTTTCAGGCGCACTATCAGGCGAAATCAGCCTGGGCGCTCAAGCAGGAGCATCATCGAAAACGACTCTTCCAGCTTCTGGAAGACGCGCGCATTCCCTTCCTTCCGATCAAAGGAGCCGATCTCGCCTGGCGCGTCTACCCTCTGCCCGCGCTGCGCTGGTCCTGCGACTGGGACATCCTCGTCCGCAAAAAGGACATGCGCGCCTTCTGCGATCTTCTGGACCGCGACGGCTGGAACTGCCCGATCGACAGTCTGAGCGATCACCACCTCGGACTCCGTCGCAAGAAGGACCTTGCATTGGAGCCCCACTTTCTGCTGCCGAATCTGGAACTCGCGAACGAGGAATTCATTTGGACCCGCAGCCGTCCCGCAGAACCGAACTCCTTCCGTCGGTTGCTGGATCCGGAGCTGAATCTGATCATGCTCTTCCAGCATGACGCCATCAATCGATATCAGACTTCAAATCTCGTCAAGCTTTTGCTCGATGTCTTCTTTCTTCTGAAACAGGATCCTCCGGACTGGAAGGAGGTCGCACGGCTTTGCGTCGAACTGCACGTTCCGCATCCCGGCCTGCTGTTGCACGCCTTCCCGGAATTCTTTCCAAAGCATCTCCGGCCGGAGCTTCCCAAATCCGACGAAGTCGTTTCCGCTCTCCGCCGCATTCTTTTGACCCGCCATGACTTTCATGAACGGCAGAACGAAATCGAAATGCATGAAAGCCCGCTGCGCAGAGCCTGGTGGAAGCGCCGTCTTCATCGTCTTTCCGATGAAAATTTGCGTTGGAAGTACGGACTTCCGGAGGACTGCGGCAGACGCACGCTGCTTCTCTTCCGCTTGAAAGACATCGCCGCGAAGATGCGCTTCTTCCTTTCTCATCTTCTTTGCGCGCCTGAGCCGGAACTGAAACGGCATCTCCAGACCACGGACATGATCGCAAACTCATGGCGCACGCTCCGCTCAGGGGAAAAGCGCGACTGAACGACGCCTCCCCTTGCCTGCCTGCCAGGCATCCTTCCTTCGACTTTCTCCCCTTTCCTCCGGCGATTTTTTCTCGTCTGCATTGCGCATTCCGCGTCTGCGCAGTTCGAGCGCTTCCGCGCGTTGCGGGCAAGCTGAAAAAGATGCAAGAGGGGGCTCAGCGCAGATAGCGCCCTGTGACGCTTTCCGGATTCGCGGCAATCTCATCCGGCGAACCGACCGCGACGATGCGTCCGCCCTCGTCACCGCCGCCTGGCCCCATGTCGATGACATAGTCTGCATTGCGAATCACGTCTAAATCGTGCTCGATCACGACAACGGTCGCTCCATGATCGAGGAGACGTTGAAATACGCCGAGAAGCGTTTGGACGTCCAACGGATGCAGTCCGATAGTCGGCTCGTCGAAGATGAAGACGGAGTCCGATTGAGCCCGCCCCATTTCCCCTGCAAGCTTGAGGCGCTGCGCCTCGCCGCCGGAAAGGCGGGGCGTTTCCTCGCCGAGCGTCAGATATCCCAGTCCC
>CAZAAM010000126.1:0-5979 GCA_964483055.1 uncultured Victivallales bacterium | reverse complement strand
ATCGCTATCTGAAATTGGAAATCGCGTATCACAGAGAACCGGATCTTGATCCGAAAAGAAAAAAAATTCTGCATATCCATGAATATCGAGCAAAGGGCGATATGCAAAACCGTCCTGGCAGGCTTTTAACTGTTGCAGAATATAAAAAGTATAGAAAATTTTTGGGAGGAGACTTAAGATGGAAGACGGAAATGTGAATGAGTTTTTAAATAGCATAACGTATCAGGACACGGCAGTGCTTTTCAAAGGGAAAAGATACTGCTTCAATCCAATGAGCCCATGCGAAAAACATCCGGATTTCATCTGGGAAATTTATATATGGTCGGGAAAACACGATGAGAAGGAAATTCCAGTCACAAGCATTTCCGGCAAAAGTCCTGATGAATGCATGAAAAAGTTTTTGAATGCGCCGATTTGGGATGGAAAGACATTCTGGCAGGCGGAACAGGAGATGACTTGGGTCGATTGGTGACGCAAACGGAAGGAAGCCGCCGTGCACCGTCTTGAAATCTCGCGGCGTCTCTTTCCAAGTTCCATGATAAATATTCGCGGGCTTCATTTGCATGGAGGGCGCCATAGGTTTCCATCGGCGACTCCTGCAAGGCGGAAAATGAGCGCCAGATTGATGCGACGCGGCTTTCCGCCGGGCGTTCTCATCTCAGCCCTAGCGAAGAGAAAAGGAGCAACCGTCTCCTGCATGGAGCCTTACGCTCGAATCATTTTGAAAAGACAAAGAAAGGAAAAGACGAGCGCAACATCGGACGTCGTCACGAAGCTGCCGATCGCCGCATCGAGCTGACATGCGGCAGAGATTCCGGCAAGCGAAGGCGTCATGGAATCGGAAGGCGGTCGGCGGGATACGCGCCTACAATACGATAGAGACGCCCGTTCTGACGGATTCCGGAAAGGCGCCCCTTGACAGGACGAATCTCGCATTTCGGATTCGGGATGAAAGAAATTTCATACTCGGCGCCCTTCATCTGCTCGCCAAGAGCCGAACGAAGCCAGGAAGAGACGTCGGCAACGTAGAAGCCGTTTTCATCAGGGTGTTCCGACAAGTCTTCATAGGCGATCGAACGCGTTTCGACATGCTCGTCGCCGGAACGGATGATTTCCACGGTGCAGAATGGAATCGCCGTCTTGCCGCGAAGCAGCTTTCTGCGATTCCGAAAAGCATCCGGAAAGGCAAAGGCGAGTCCGTCCGTGATTTGATAGGCTTCGCTAGGAGGAAGGCGGAGCGCGATCGGCTCCTGCGCCATCGAGAAATCAAAGGCGAATCGCCCCGCATGCACATTCTCCATCATGAAGGACGCGACGACGAACGCCCAAAGGAAAAAGACGGCCGTCAATATCCCGAACAGCTTCCTGTTTTTGATTTCAAAGGAGATTAGCTTCATAGTCCCCTGGCCTTATCCTTGTTTTTCTTTCGAAGGCGAATCCGTTTGCAATGGAGATGCGCGCTCATGGTCTGCCGTCCTCGGCGCCGGAGAGCTCCGAAGGAATGGCGGAGAGCGGCCGCACGTCGAAGATCTGACAGGACGATCCGCCATTTCGCAGACCCGATATGCGAACTCCGTCCGAACGGAACGCCGCCATCGGATTCGGACGGAAGATAATGGTCGCCTCCGTCGCGGAAGGACGCCCGGAAAGAGCTTCAGCAAGCGGTTCGAGAATCTTCGCGGCATAAAACCCGTCCGAATCGGAATCTGGCTCCAAATCTTCATATGTCATGGAATACGAAAACGCCCTTTCTTTGCCGAACCAAAGATCGAATTCGCAGAACGGCGTTTTCGGATCGGCAAATTCGGCTGCATTCTTCGCAAGCGGATCCGACCAGGAAAACCGGAACTGCAACGCAGTCAGAACAGGAAGCCCCGACTTATCGGAAAAAACCGCCCCGCTTGCGCAATTCGCGAGCGGAAGATCGCAATCGAAGACGACCGCCTCGCGCAAGCCACCATGCAAGCGAACTGCAAGAACGGTCAAAACGATCAGAAGAGCGAAAAAGATCGCGACGCTCCATTTGGACGGTCCGATCCGGATCGTCAGACGCGCAGTCTTGTCGATTCGATTCCCATCAGGCGGAGACTCCGCATGAGCCGCTGCGCCCTGCCCTGACTCGACTTCTTGCGACTCCCTGCGAGAGTCCGTCGTCGTTTCATTCGTATTTTCCGCCGCACTGTTCATTGCAATCCGCCTGCCGTTTCCATGAGCATTTTTCGTTTTCCGCGGACGGCTTCCTTTTGTCAATTCGTTCCGCAGATCCGGCATGTCATATCAAAAGAGGAATGTAGCGCCGAATCGCGAAAAGGCAATCCCTCGCATAAGAAGAATGACCGAAAAGATTCTTCAAGCTTTCTCCATCCGGAAGAAAAATCGATCAGCAGGAGAAGCTCATTTCCCGTTTTTTGCGGACGTTCGTTTTCCGAAACGGCTTTTCGCGCATGTGCGGCGCAACGCCCGCGGATTGACGGAAGACGATTGAACCGTCTCCGACATCGCTCCATTCGAGAACGCGGCTGCAAAGCCGCTATGCAGAAAAGCCATATCCACGCAAGAAGACGCGTTGCTGCGGGAACAACGAGAACGCCGCCCCCGGCGCTCCTTTTCAACAGGGCGCATGGCAACCGATTCATGTTGCTGGAAAGATGAAGGGATGGTGGAGGCGAGGGGAGTCGAACCCCTGTCCTGAGAAGGCGTCGCGGCAGCTTCTACATGCTTGTTTTGTCTTTGGAGCTTATCGTCGCGCCGAGAGCCGACAAACAGGCTTCCTTGCGACTATTCCGTCTGAAATCTTGCCGAAGCGGCGGCGGAAGACCGTTCCGACCAGGACGCTGCCAACGCCTTCTCCCTATAGCGTCCATCCAGGGGAAGACGTCGCGGGCTTAGGCCGCGAGTGCGTACTCTTCGTTCGCAGTTGTTTTTTTGATCGATGATTTACGAGGCCCACGATCATCCTCGGCATGCCGCTGACGTTGAGCTCATCCAGTCGAAACCGGTGCGCCCCCGTGCGGTTCGCGCGGATTGCCTGCGCGAATTCGAATGACGAGGAAATATAGTGCGTTTTGCAAGAAAAGTCAAGCGGGAAGGCATAAAGAAGAGTGCGGCAGCAGGAAAAAAAAGGAGGAAGAAACCTACTGCCGCACAAAAAATATTCACTGAAAAAATATATCACGCGTCGAACAAATGTCAAATGGAATCAGGCAAAGAATTCCTGCCCATTGAGGGAAAGGACGCATCCTGTTTTCACGCAATCGCACGATGTTGAATGCACGCTCCCAAAGACGCTCGTCCAGCGAGAGAAATAAAGACAAAAAAAGAGGCGACAGGGAAAAAAGGGAGGGGGAAACCCTGTCGCCTCAAGGAGGGGGCTGTGTGTCAAGAAACGTTTTTCACGACGTTTCGCTCGGGCGATTCGACTTTTCTCATTCATAAAAAGATTTGTCGAGTTTCCCTGTTTTGCTTAGACACGTGCGCCGAACAAATGTTCACCGAAAATCCAAATTTTTATAAAAATTTTCGTATAAAAAATCTTCACCAATGAAAAATTCGCTGCATCCCTGCGTCCGGGACGCGCACTCTGAACAATAAAACAAGCAATTGTTTTTCATAATGTTAAAGCAAAAGCACGGTTTCAAAAAAAAGAACTTGAACGGCACTCCCGAAAAATTTTTACGAACCACAAAAATTTTACCCCAAAGGTTAAAATCCGGCAAACCGAAGCCGATCGGCAGTCATTTTTTCCTTGGACTTCTTGAAGACATTCGCCAATTTTTCTTCATGCGGAGCGATGCGCTCCCGTATGACGACAATTCGCTCTCTTGAGCAAAGACCTGCCAGGACGAATGAGACGATGCCGCATGGCTGCAGATGCATTCATTGCAAACCGAAGGCCGAGAGATCAACCCATGTCATGACGCCCGCGCCGTTCTCCGATCCCGGCAGACATGGACGCGTGTTTTCATCGGATTCCAAGAAATTCTCAAAGAAAAATCGGGCGCGATTTTTGAGAGAACTTTCGAATTATGTCGATTAACCATTTTTAGAATGTTCAAGCTCGGATATCGTCATTGAATCTTTTCGTCCAGCAGGCGTTTTTTCTCTTGCGAGCGGCGATGCGCCGCCTGCATCTCCCTTTTTCATGTCGCTTTCCCCTGCGCCGCCTTGAAAATGGCTCCTTCGAGCGCTATTGTATTGTGTTCCTTTCCGAATGTCTCTCGGAGAGGCGCAGTCGCATGCGCGCCGATATAATTATGAAAAAAAACGGAACGAATACGCCCATAGAGTGCAAGGAGCGTCCTTTGAAGATGAAACGGTTGACGATTGCAGGATTCGCGCTTGCGGCCCTGACGCTTTTCCCGACGCCAATGCAGGCGCAGACGGACGAACGGATGCAGGAGCGCATCGATTCCATTCTGGTATCCGTCAACGGCGAACCGATCACGCTGCTGGACGTCGTTCTCGAAACAGGCAGAGCGGAACGCGAGCTTGCCGGACTCTACACCGGCGATCGACTTCTCGCCATGACTCAGAAGTTGCGAAAGGACGCGATCGAGCAGATCATCACGCGCAAGCTCGTCTATGAAAAATACGAAGAAAATCCCTTCGATATTCCGACTCAGGCGATCGAAGATCTGTTGGACGACTTTGTGAAGTCGGCAGGCGAAGACACGCGCGCTTCATGGGAGAAGCGCATGGCTGAAGAGGGCGTCTCTCCGGACATTCTGCGTCAGCAGGCGAAGGAACGAATCGCCGTGGAAGCGATTCTTGCGCAAGTCTGCGACAGGGAGGTCTATGTCACGCCCAAGGAAGTCTACGAAGAATATCAGGCGCATCCGGAAGAATGGAGCTACCCGGAAACGGTAACGCTCCAGATTCTGCAGATCAATCGCAACGGCGGTCGAGCGGGCGGAGACGCGCGCGGCGCGGCGGCTAATATCGTCGAGGAGCTCAAAGATGCGGATCCTTCCGTCTTCACCAAGCTGGTTTTGGAAAAGTCCGACGGAAAAACAGCGGACAACGGCGGAATCGCTCTTCCGATCGAAATGAACAAGCTGCGACCGGAATTCATCGAAGCCCTCCAGGGCAAGACGACAAGCGAGATCGTCGGCCCCATCGAAACGCCGGAAGCGCTCTTCTTCCTGCGCGTGCTCGGAATCGAACCGGCGAAACGCGCTCCGTTCAACGAGGTTGCCGAAACCATCCGGAAGCGTCTGCTCAGCGACGCGATCCAAAAAAGACGCGTACAATACGCGGAAGGACTGCGCAAGCGCGCCGTCATTCGCTATTTTTACTTCTGAACGGCTTTTTCCCGCACAATGTTTCACAACCTATACGTGCATGCGCCCTTCTGCATTCGGAAATGCGACTATTGCGCATTCTACTCCATTCCATGCGCCGGACGCGACGCAATGGAGCTTTGGCTGAAACGCATTCTTTCACAGCTGGAAGAACGGAAGACGGAACTTGCGCCCCTGCATACGATTTATCTTGGAGGCGGAACGCCTTCCCTGCTTCCGATCGAGCTTCTGGAAAGCCTTCTTTTCGCTCTCCGCGCCCTCCCCTCCGAAAAGAAAGGTTTCGAACTCTCCATTGAAGCAAATCCGGCCACGATCGATTCTGAAAAGGCAAATCTTCTGGCATCGTACGCGACGCGGACGACGCTCGGAGTCCAAACGTTCGATCCCGTTCTGCTTCGCCGCATCGGACGCCATGGAAACGGACCGAATGACGCTCGCAAGGCCGCAGATCTGCTTCACGGCGCTGGTCTCGACAATTTGGGAATCGACCTGATGAACGCCCTGCCCGGGCAGACGCGGGAGGGCTTTCGCCGCGATTTGGAAACCGCTCTCTCTCTCGGCGTCGAACATCTCTCCGTCTATGCGATCACGCCGGAACCCGGCACGCCATATGCCGAACGCGCGCCGAAGACGCCGGACGACGACGCGGCTCAAGACATGTGGGAGGATGCAGGTCGCC
>CAZAAM010000125.1:0-6004 GCA_964483055.1 uncultured Victivallales bacterium | reverse complement strand
TCCCCGGCATTCCGTTTTTGAGAAGCGGAAGACAGGAAAGTCATTCCTTGGAAGGTTGCGGACGGTCAAGGAAGCGAGATGCGTCGAAAAAAGTTCCGACATCGCCGAGGACCTGCGGAAGCTGCCCGTTCCACTTGTGAATGGCCTCCATGACAAGGACGTTGAGGTTTTTGCTAATGGCAGAGGCTCGGAGTTCGATGGCTTCAGCTTCTGCTTGCGCCTTGAGCTTGATGGCTTCGGCTTCCGCCTGGGCCCGGATGACCGCCTGCTTCTGCTTTTCGACCTCCTGTTCGGTTACGTACTTCTGTGCGAGAGCGTTCTGGCTCTCGACGACCTTGCGCTCGACGGAAGATTCGAAGGCGTTGGAGAAATCGACGTTCTCATACATGAACGCTTGCACGACGACATGGCATTCGGCGAGCTCGCGGCGAAGGCGTTCTTCGATGGACTTTGCGGAGGTTTCGCGGTTTTCAATGAGACGCACGGCTTCCCATGTGCCGAGCTCATCCTTAATGACGGAGAGGACCTTCGGCTCGATGACAAGCCGATCGATGGCCGAGCCGTATTTGCGGTAGACATCGTCGATTTGCTCCGGATCGAGGTGATAGTTCAGCGAAGCTTGAATCGTCACGCACTGCACGTCCTTGGTGAAGGCCTCCGTATTTGTGCGGAACTTCTGGGTGCGAATGCTGAAGACGGCGATCTTCTGCATAAGGGGAAGCTTGAGATGAAGTCCGTCCTGAAGCGGAGGGCCGTCCGAGACTTTGCCGAGAGTGACGCGGACGCCGCGTTCGCCGGAGTCGATGATGGTTGCGCCGGAAATCACGATGATGATCGCTATGACGAGAATCGGCAGAAGAAACGCAAAGCGATTCCATTGGATATTCGGGACTTTGGGTTTGAATGGCATGGAGGAATCTCCTTGTTCGGGGTGAAGCGATCGACTCTTCCTTAAAATTCGGCTGGAGCATGCGTCGTCGAACCGCTTTTGGATCAAACAATATAGTCCCTTTTTTCGAAAAAGCAACTCAAGAAGTTCGCGCGGAATTTCATTCGCCGATGGAAAGCCATGGGATTCCGTCGTCGGGCTTCGACGGCTTGCGCTTCGGCTCCGGAGGGGAAACGGTTGGACGGCCCTTCGGCGCGGATTTGACCTTCGCTCCTTCCCGCGGCTTCGCATCGCTTCGTTCGAGCGCGCGGAGCAAGGGAAGTCCTGCAGGATCGTCGGAACGCCCTTCTCGGAACACGCGAAGAAGAGCGCGGGATTCTCCCGCAAGAATGCTGCGGACTTCTCTGCGTCGGCCTTTGATTCGCGGGATGCGCATGTTGTCATAGTCCGTCGTCTGGTGCCGCATCCACGCGATGACGGCAGCCTCGGCACGGCGTTGAACAGGAATGCGTTGCGTTCGGGCGACGGTTCCGCTTCCAACCGGGATCGCGTGGCGGACGACGGCATCGGCAAGACGGTTCGCGATGTCCGCGCACGAAGGTGCGAAGTTCAGGAAATTCAGGACTTCGTTGCGGAACTCCTGTTCGTATTCGCGTTGTTTTCGTTCGCGCGCGCGACGTCCCGATTCCAGCTTGCGGAGATACTCCGGATCGCGTCGCTCGACTTCCAGTCCGGCTCGGATTTTCCGGATCGCGTCCTCCGGCGCGAGCAGGCCCGCGGAGACGACGCGATTCTTCCATTTGCGCATGACGACCCAATGCGGCGCTTCCGCCTTGATGCGGCGCGTAAGTCCAGGATCCCCGGCAGGGACGAAGATCCATCCGGCCGGAGCGGCGACAGCCTTTCCATCGAGCATCCAGCGATCCGGGGAGGGGGTACGCCAGATCTGAATCTCTTTGCCAGCGTCTCTGTTCATAGTTCGCCTCCGTCCTCGCGGACAAGATCAGCGAAAGACGCATGCAGGAATTCGGCAAGCGTCTCCGGCGCGACGGCTATGCTCGCTCCGATTCGGCCCGCGCTGACGCAAATAAAGTCGTACAGAAGAGCGGATTCGTCGAAGAAGGTTGGAAACGGCTTCTTCATTCCGACGGGGGAGCATCCTCCGTGAATATATCCAGTAAGGGGCATGAGCTGTTTTTGCGGAATCATTTCAATAGATTTTACCGAAGCGGCTCTGGCTGCCTTCTTGAGGTCAAGCGTCGCAGGAGCGGGTATGACGAAGACGCGATAAAGCGGGCCGGGCGCGACGGCGACAAGAGTTTTGAACATCTGTTCCTCAGGCACGCCGAGCTTGCCAGCGCAGGATCGCGCGTCGAGAAGACCGTCGGAGACGTCGTATTCGAGGATTCGATGCGGAACGCCCGCTTCTTCGAGAAGGCGTGCGACATTGGTTTTGACATGATGCAGACGCATTGCGGAAAAGACTCCAAAATGCAACGAGCGGTTGAGACTAGGAAGACGGAAAACGAATCGCGCAGGGCGAACGGCTCGCAGAGGCTTCTCAGCCGGATTGAACCCTGCCGTTCGCAAGCGTCAGAATGCGATCCGTCTTCTGCAGCGTCGAGGCGCGGTGGGATACGAGCAAAACGGTTCTGCCGGCGAGCCTGCGGCGGAGCAGAACCATGACGGAAGCCTCCGTTTCGGGATCGAGATTCGCCGTGATTTCGTCGAAGATGCAGACGGCGGGATCCCGGAGCAGTTCGCGCGCAAGCGCAAGCCGAAGCAGCTCTCCGCCGGAGAAATTGCCTTGATCCTCATAGATCGGCAAGTCGAGCCCCTTCGGATCTCTGCGGACGCGTTCCTCCATGCCGACCTCGCGCAGAACTTCATGCAGCCGCTCGTCGGAAAAATCCTGTCCCGCGGAAAGATTTTCACGCAGCGAAGCATGGAAGAATTCGACATTCTGTCCGATGAATCCGATGCGCGCGCGCAGGCTTTTCAGTTCGAAGTCGCGCAACGGGACGCCGTCAAGCAGAATTTCCCCGGAAGTCGGATCGCACAGGCGGAGAATCAAGGCTGCAATGGTGCTTTTTCCTGCGCCAGACTCGCCGGACAGTCCGACGAATTCGCCTGCCGCGATGGAGAAGGATGCGCCGTCTAGAATTTTCCGCCCCTCGTCGTAAGAAAAGACGACGTCGCGGAATTCCAGATCGCCGCGGAGGGCGTCGATTCGCTTGCCGGAGGCGACGTTTTCAGGAAGATGACGGAAGATCGCCTGAAGACGCTTGGATGCGGCGGACGATTCCTGCAACGCGAGCAGGCCGGAACAGAACGCCTGAAGCGGATTCAGAATCAGGAAGAGATAGCCGAACATGCTCCATAGCATGCCGAGCGTCCATTGGTCGCGCAAGATGTTTCTTACGCCGACGATATACAGCGCCAGGAAGCAGGCGGCAGGAATGCCGCGCATGCAGGAGCGGAACAGCGTTTCGCGCCAAAGCCGCTTCATGCGAAGATTCGCCAGCCGATCCATCTCGTCGGCATAGCGGGTCCCCGCAAGATCGCCCAGCGCGTCCGTCTTGACCAGCTTCGACTTCCCGAGCAGATTTTGCGCGGTTTGACTGGCCGCCGCGCGGTTTTCCAGAATGCGGACGCTCAACTTGTACTGCATCCGTCGGAAGCGGAGCGTCAATAGGATGTCGATCAGCACGACAGGAGTCAGCAGAAATCCAAATCGCCAGTCGGCGGCGGCGCAGACGCAAAGACCGCAGGCAATCTTCACCCCATGGTTTGTCAGATTGAAGATTCCGGAGGCGTAATGTCGAAGCATGGCCTCGACGTCTGTTTGAAAGCGCCCGGCGTAATATCCCGCTCCGTCGATGCGGAGAAGCGAAAGAGGAAGATCCAGAAGATGTCGAAAGACTCGTCGCATCATCGTTCGTTCCAGGCGGATGTAGAGCTGCGCAGTCAAAAAGGTTCGCAGGTTTTCTCCGGTTTTCCATGCGCCGAATGCGACTGCGGCGCAAAGAGAGAAGATTATGATGCGATCGAGCTTCCTGCTCTGGATGGCATCGATGGCAAATCGTTGAAGCCATGGGGAAAGGCATGCCGCGGCGCAGCAGAAGGCGACCAGCAGGAAGACGCAGAGATAGCGCGCCCGTTCCTGCCGGAAGAGTTCGAGAAAGAATATGTAGCCTGAAAGGGTCTTCGTCCTGCGCGTATTCATAATGAACGGTAATCTACAGCGGATGCGGGCGAAATGCAAGCGAAGGGAAAAATCCTTTTCGATATTGAAAAAACGTGCTTTCATGCTATAATAACTCCGTTTTTTTGCCATGGCGGCGCATCGGCTCGCCGTGGGACGAAAGGGAGATGAAACGCATGGCTGCATTGATGATGGACGCGAAAACGACAGGGGCGATCTATACGACGGCTCCCATCGGTAAGACGATGATTCGGACAGGCTTCGCCATGCTCGCCGGCACGCTCGCCATGTCCGGCTACAATATCGTAGACTCGTATTTCATGGGGCGGCTCGGCACGATTCCGACAGCGGCGATGACATTCACCTTTCCGGTCGTCATGCTTCTCGGTTGCGTTTTTCACGGGCTTGCCGTAGGCGTGATGACGACCAGTTCGCAGGCGCTCGGCGGAAACAAGCGGATTCGCGCGGTTCGACTGGTCAGTTCCGGTCTCCTTTTGCTCACGTTCATTTCCATTGGGCTCGGCATCGGCGGAATTCTGACTTCGCACCGTCTCTTCCAGCTGCTCGGCGCGGAAGGCGAGACCCTGAATCAGGCGCAACAGTACATCGATATCTGGTACTTCGGATGCGTGACGTCGTCTATTGGAATGGCCGGCAACGACTTGCTGATCGGCGCGGGAGATTCCGGGCGCGCAAGCGCCATGATGGTGTTCGGCCTGATCGTCAATACGATTCTGGATCCGATTCTGATTTTCGGATTCGGACCGATTCCGTCGATGGGCATTTCCGGCGCGGCGTTTGCGACGGTTCTGGCGCAGCTCTGCGGCATGCTCGGCATTCTGTGGTTTCTTTGGAAGAAGCACGGACTTCTGGAGTTCAGTTGGATTCCCGTCCGCGAACTGCGGTCGCTTTGGAGCCTGATCATCCGCTACGGCGTCCCATCCTCGCTTGGCATGCTTATGATGCCGATCGGCTCCTTCATCATGACATGGATCACGGCGCAATTCGGCGATGAGGTCGTCGCGGCGACGGGACAGGCAGGACGACTTGAAATGGTCGCGTTCGTTTTCCCCATGGCCTTGGGAATCAGTCTTCTTCCGATGATCGGACAGAATTTCGGCGCCCGTTTGTACAGCCGCATTCATCAATGCCGCCGCTTTGCGATGCGCTTTGCGTTTTTTTTCCTGATGACGATGGCGGTTCTGTATTTCCTGCTCGCTCCGGTTTTCGCGCGCTGGTTTACGAAAGATCCGGAAGTGGAGAAATGGATCGTGCTTGCGCTCCGTATCGTTCCATGGTGCTTCCCGATGATTGAGATTCATCGTTACAGCGGATTTTTCTTCACCGGCTGCGGCAAGCCCGCCGCTGCGGCATGGCTGAACGCTTTCCGCATTCTCGGACTTACCGTTCCCTTTTCGTTCTTCGCTCTTTGGATCGGATCCATCCCCGGACTCTTTCTTGCGCGGACGATCGCCGATATTTTGTCCGGCGCAGTTGGCTTTTACCTGGTGCGCCGCATGACGCGTCGCTTCCCTCAGGACGGAAATGCGTTCGGAGTTCCGGTCAAACCCGCGGAAGGACCTTTGAGTCTTGGACTGGCGGGACAAGCTTCGGCTCAGGCGAATTTGGATGCGAAAAGCCATACCCAGTGAATGCGGTTTCAAAGGCGGACGGAATTATCGACAAGGAATGCGAAAAAAATTTGTTGCAACACTTGAATATTTCGGAATGCAGTGTAATTTACTGTACTATTGTCGGAAATGTTTTTTTCCGCAATCGCATATTTCAGATCGCATAGTTGTATTTTGACTTAAAACTATTGAGGAAAAAAGCTATGAAAGGCAAAGCAATGTTATTTGCGGCCGGAGCGGCGGCCGTCACCTTCGCGTTGTCCGGCTGCGGCGTTTCCA